>NZ_JBHVGB010000099.1:0-21011 GCF_042801335.1 Nocardioides sp. NPDC057577
CAGCCGGGACCTGGCTTCTTCTCATTCGCCGGGGCGTACGAGCCGATCGTCGGGGATGACAGCGACCCCCAGGATCTCGATCATCGCCTCCGGCTGCCACAGCGCCGTCGTCCCGATCCCCGCCATCGCCGGGTAGACCGGACCGGCCAGCTCGCGCCAGACGGCGCCGATCTCCTTGCCGTGCGCCTGGTAGTCGGGGATGTCGGTCAGGAAGATCGTGATCGAGACCAGGTCCTCGGGGATGCCGCCGGCCTCCCGCAACGTGGTCAGGACGTTGCCGAACGCCTGCCGGAACTGCTCGACGATTCCCCCGGGGACGATCTGCATGTTCTCGTCCAGCGCGGTCTGCCCGCCGAGATGGAGGGTGTTGCCGCTGAGCGTGCCGTGCGAGTAGCCGCGCGGCGCGGGCAGCGCCGCGGGGTTGACGGCTACGGGCGTGAGGTCCGTGTTCATGATTCGACCGTAGGGCATCTATTGACATTCCTACAACGTTCGTGCAGAAAATGAAACACATCCTGAATCGAACGGACAGGACCTCACATGGACCCCATCTCCGACACCTCCGGTCTCGTCGTCCCGGTCGTCACCCGCGCCGGCTTCGAGCCCGACCTGACCGGGCAGAGCGAGGGCGCCATCCGGATCAGCGGCGTCAGCATCCAGCACACGCCCGCGACCAGGCTGTGGTTCGGCAAGGTGCACAACCTCGCCGGCTACCGCTCCGTCCCCCACCACCACGGCGAGGCCGAGACCGGCGGCTACGTGCTGTCGGGCCGGGCCCGGATCTACTTCGGCGAGAAGTTCGAGGACTACCTCGACATGTCCGAGGGCGACTGGGTCTTCGTGCCGCCGTTCATGCCGCACGTCGAGTGCAACCTCGATCGCAACCACCCGCTGACCTGGATGACCACCCGCACGCCCGAGAACATCGTCATCAACCTTCCCCAGGTCGACGACGCCGACCTCCGCGACTGGGCGGACCGGCCATGACCTCGAGCCCGGAGACGAGCACCGTGTTCACGGACGCCGTCACCCTCAAGGAGTGCGAGGCGGAGGTCTTCGACCTCGCCTTCACCGCCACCACCCAGCCCTGCCCGTGGCCGAAGGCGTACGGCGGGGACATGGTCGCGCAGGCGCTGGTCGCCGCGTCGCGGACGGTGACCGACGGCAAGGCGATGCACTCGATGCACTCCTACTTCATGCGGCCCGTCGACATCGGCGCCGAGGTCCGCTACGAGGTCGAGATGCTGCGCGACGGCCGCGGCTACAGCACCCGCCAGGTCCGCGGCTTCCAGAACGGGAAGCCGGTGTACGTCTGCCTGGCGAGCTTCGCGGCCGGCGAGCCGAGCGGCAGCTTCGAAGCCACGATGCCGACCGGGATCCCTGGTCCCGAGACGGTGCCGACGTCCGCGGCCTATCTCGCCGACCGCACCGGCGGGACGATGACCGAGACCTCCAAGGCGTACTGGTCCGGCGGGCGCAGCTTCGACATGCGACACGTGCCGGGTCCGGTCTACCTGACCGTCGAGGGCGAGCGGTCGCCGCACCAGGCGATCTGGGTCAAGCCGTACGACACCCTCCGCCCGGTCGAGGGGCTGACCGACCGACAGCGTGACACCGCGGCCCTCGCCTACGTCTGCGACTACACGATCCTGGAGCCGGCCTTGCGGGTGCTCGGCCTGGCCTGGGCCGACGAAGGGCTCGTGACCGCCAGCCTCGATCATGCGATGTGGTTCCACCGGCCGGTCCAGATGGACGACTGGCTGCTCTACGCCCAGGAGGCGGTCTCGGTCGAGAACGGCCGCGGGACCGGGATCGGGCGATTCTTCACCACCGACGGCGTGCATGTCGCGACGGTCGTCCAGGAGGGCATGATCCGCGCGGCAGGGGCGGCGTCATGAGCGAGCTGAGCCCGAGCGGCCACCAGGACACGTTCGCCCGCGACCACCTGCCGCCGGCCGAGCAGTGGCCGACGCTGGAGTTCACCACGCCGCTGCTCGACTACCCCGAGCGCCTCAACGCGGCGACCGCGCTGATCGACGCGACCGTCGCGGCCCATGGCCCGGACCGTCCTGCCCTCCGCACCCCGGACGGCACGGTGTGGACCTACGGCGAGCTGCTCACCCGCGCCAACCAGATCGCCCACGTGCTGGTCGACGACCTGGGTCTCGTCAGCGGCAACCGGGTGCTGCTCCGCTCCCCGAACAACCCGTGGACGGTGGCGGCCTGGCTCGGCGTACTGAAGGCCGGGGGCATCGTCGTGACGACGATGGCCGCGCTGCGGGCGACCGAGCTCGGGCCGATCGTCGAGAGGACCCGGCCCGCGGTCGCGCTGGTGGACCACCGGTTCGTCGAGGACGTCCACGCGGTCCGGGACACCGACGCGCCCGACCTCACGGTGGTGGCCTACGGCGGCGACGCCGAGGACGACCTGACCCGCCGGATCCTGGCCAAGCCCGCCGAGTTCACCGCGGTCGACACCGCGGCCGACGACGTCGCACTCTTCGGGCCGACCTCGGGAACGACCGGCGTCCCGAAGATCACCACCCACTTCCACCGCGACATCCTCTCGATCGACAACACCTTCGGCCGGGCGACGCTGCGGCTGGAGCCGAGCGACGTCGTGGCGTGCACGGCGCCGTTCGCGTTCACCTTCGGGCTCGGCATGCTGGTCGTCTTCGCGCTGCGGGCCGGGGCCTGCGCCCTGCTCACCGAGGCCGCCTCGCCGGTCCAGCTCGCCGACCTGATCGCGGAGCACGGCGTCACCGCGCTCGCGACCGCGCCGACGGCGTACAAGCAGATCCTCAAGTCCGGTGCGATCGAGCAGCTCAAGGGGCTGCGCGTCGCCGTCACCGCGGGCGAGCACATGCCCCAGGCGACCTGGGAGGATCTCGAGCGCGAGCTGGAGCTGCGGGTCATCGACGGCATCGGTGCCACCGAGATGCTGCACATCTTCATCTCCGCGGCCGGCGACGAGATCCGGCCGGGGGCGACCGGCAAGCCGGTGCCCGGCTACCGCGCCACCATCCTGGACGCCGAGGGCAACGAGGTCGGGCCGGGCGTCGAGGGGCGGCTCGCGGTGATCGGCCCGGTCGGCTGCCGCTACCTGGACGACGAGCGCCAGCGCGGCTACATCGTCAACGGCTGGAACGTCACCGGCGACACCTTCGTCCGCGACGAGGACGGCTACTACTGGTACCGCTCGCGCACCGACAACATGATCGTCTCCTCGGGCTACAACATCGCCGGCCCCGAGGTGGAGGAGGCGCTGGGCACCCACCCGGACGTGGTCGAGGCGGGCGTCGTCGGCGGACCCGATGCGGACCGGGGCGCCATCGTCTGCGCGTTCGTGGTGCTCCGCGAGGGCGTCGACGGCGACCCCGCGAAGGCCGAGGAGATCCAGCAGTACGTCAAGGGGCGGCTGGCTCCCTACAAGTACCCGCGCGACGTGCGCTTCGTCGCGTCCCTGCCACGCAACACCAGCGGCAAGCTGCAGCACTTCAAGCTGCGCCAGATCATCGCCTCGGAGAGCGGGACGGGCGGGACATGAGGATCGCGATCGTCGGAGGTGGACCCGGTGGGCTCTACTTCGCCACGCTGATGAAGACCCTCGACCCCAGCCACGAGGTCACCGTCTGGGAGCGCAACGCCCCCGACGACACGTTCGGCTTCGGCGTGGTCTTCTCCGACGAGACCCTCGGCAGCATCGAGGGCGCCGACCAGGTCGTGCACGACCGGATGGAGGAGCTGTTCGCCCGCTGGACCGACATCGACGTCGGCCTCACCGACCGGCAGGGCGCGCGCCACTCCTTCACCGTCGGCGGGCAGGGCTTCGCGGCGATGTCGCGCAAGGACCTGCTCCAGATCCTGCAGGAGCGGGTCGCCGAGCTGGGTGTGACCGTCCACTTCCGCACGCCTGCTCCCGACCCCGACGAGCTGCGGGCGTCGTACGACCTGGTGCTGGCCGCGGACGGAGTCAACTCGGCCGTCCGCACCAAGTACGCCGACAGGTTCGGTCCCAGCCTGGACCGCCGGCGGAACAAGTACATCTGGTTCGGCACCGACCTGGTCTTCGAGGCGTTCCAGTTCTTCGTCAAGCAGACGGAGTGGGGCACGATGCAGATCCACGGCTACCCCTTCTCCGAGCGCGGCTCGACGTTCATCGTCGAGATGCGCGAGGAGGTCTGGCGCCGCGCCGGCCTGGACCGCACCGAGGACGCCGTCGACCGGATCGCCGAGATCTTCGCCGACGAGCTCCGCGGGCACACGATCCTGACCAACAACTCCCGGTGGATCAGCTTCCAGACCGTACGCAACGAGCGCTGGTACGACGGCAACGTCGTGCTGCTCGGCGATGCGGCCCACACCGCTCACTTCTCGATCGGCTCCGGCACCAAGCTGGCCATGGAGGACGCCCTCGCCCTGGCCGCCTGCCTGCACGAGCACCCCTCCCTCGACGAGGCGCTCGAGGCGTACCAGACCGAACGGAAGCCGGTGGTGGAGTCGACCCAGCGGGCCGCCCAGGCCTCGCTGGAGTGGTTCGAGGACATCGACATGTACGCCGACCAGGACCCCGCCCAGTTCGTCTTCAACCTGCTGACCCGCTCGCGCCGGATCACCTTCGAGAACCTGAAGGAGCGCGACGCCGACTTCGCGCACCGGATGGAGGCGGAGTTCGCCCGCCACCAAGGTGCCCGCGAGGTGGCTCCGGCGATGTTCCAGCCCGTACGCATCGGCGAGCTGGAGCTGAAGAACCGGGTCGTGCTCTCGCCGATGGACATGTATTCCGCGACCGACGGCGTCCCCGACGAGTTCCACCTGGTCCACCTCGGCTCGAAGGCACTCGGCGGCGCGGGCCTGGTGATGTCCGAGATGACCTGCGTCTCCCCCGAGGCCCGGATCACCCTCGGCTGTCCGGGCATCTGGACCGACGCGCAGCGCGACGCGTGGCGAGCCGTGACCGGCTTCGTGCACCGCCACTCCACCGCCAGGATCGGGATGCAGCTGGGCCACTCGGGCCGCAAAGGCTCCACGAAGCTGATGTGGGACGGCATGGACCAGCCGCTCGACCACGACAACTGGGAGGTCATCGGCCCCTCCCCGCTGCCCTACGGCGAGGGCTGTCACGTCCCGCGCGAGGCGACCCGCGCCGACCTGGACAAGGTGGTCGCGGACTTCGTCTCGGCGGCGCGACGCGCCGTCGACGCCGGCTTCGACCTGATCGAGGTCCACGCCGCGCACGGCTACCTGCTCAGCTCGTTCCTCTCGCCCGTCGCCAACCATCGCGACGACGCCTATGGCGGACCGTTGGGCAACCGGCTCCGGTTCCCCCTGGAGGTCTTCGACGCGGTCCGCGCGACGGTGCCGGCCCACATCCCGGTGACCGTCCGGATCTCCGCGAGCGACTGGATGCCCGACGGCAACACCGACGAGGATGCGGTCGAGATCGCCCGCGCATTCGTCGAGCACGGCGCCGCCGCCATCGATGTCTCGTCGGGCCAGGTCAGCAAGGACGAGAAGCCCGCCTTCGGGCGCTCCTACCAGACCCCGTTCGCCGACAAGATCCGTCACCTGGTTGCCGAGAAGGCCGGGGCGAAGGTGATCGCCGTGGGCGCCATCTCCTCGTACGACGACGTCAACTCGATCCTGCTCGCGGGCCGTGCCGACCTCTGTGCGCTCGGCCGCACCCACC
The DNA here is from genome assembly GCF_042801335.1 of Nocardioides sp. NPDC057577. NCBI lineage: Bacteria > Bacillati > Actinomycetota > Actinomycetes > Propionibacteriales > Nocardioidaceae > Nocardioides > Nocardioides sp. NPDC057577. The sequence goes on from NZ_JBHVGB010000099.1 coordinate 5,690, forward strand.
TGTTCGATCCCAGCTGGACGCTGCATGCCGCTGCCGAGCAGGACTACCACGGCGACGGCGCCGACTGGCCGGTCCCGTGGGCCGCCGGACAGCGCAAGCCGCCGACGTCGCGCAGCGACAAGATCCCGCCTCGGCTGCAGCTGCTCAGGGCCGGCGAGACCGACGATGTCCACGTGCGGTGGACGCCCGGGGCATCTGTGGAGAATCCGGCAGAATGCCGCACGTGACTACGGCGGAGGCCGCACCGGCAAGCCAGCAGAACCGACGATCGCGCACCACCGTGGTGACGTTCCTCGGCGCGGTCGTGCGACCGCTCGGAGACTGGATGCCGATCGCCGGCGCGATCGACCTGCTCGCGCAGGTAGGGCTCGACGCCCCCTCAGTACGCACCGCGGTCCACCGCCTCAAGCGGAACGGCTGGCTCGACTCGGAGACCCGCGCGGGCACCCGCGGCTACGCCCTCACCGAGACGGCCCTGACCACCCTCGCCGCCGGCGACGAGGTGATCTGGCACGCTCGCACGCCCGCGGACCTGGCCGACGGCTGGTGCATCGTGAACTTCGGCATTCCCGAGTCGCTGCGGGCCAAGCGCCACCAGCTGCGCGCCCACCTCTCCCACCTCGGCTTCGGCAACGTCGGCACCGCGCTGTGGATCGCGCCCGCGCGGATGCGCGACGCGGCCGAGCGGGCGGTGAGCGAGCTCGGGCTCGAGTCCTACGCCGCGATCTTCGTCGGCGGCTACCACGGCACCCAGGACCTCACCGAGCTCCTCTACAGCAGCTGGGACCTCGAGGCGATCGACCAGAGCTACCGTGACTTCGTCGCCGCCCACAGCGCTCTCGCCGGGCAGCTGCAGAGCGCTACCCCGTCAGGCCAGGACGCCTTCGTGACCTACCTCGACGTCGTCGGCCAGTGGCGCAAGCTCCCCTTCCGCGACCCGGGCCTGCCCCACGACGTCCTCGCCCCGGACTGGAGCGCACCCGCCGCGGTCGCGCTGTTCGAGCGCCTGGTCGAAGCCCTCGAGAAGCCCGCGCTGGCGCACGCGAGCGCTCAGTGGTCAGCACGCTGACGGCATGAGCCCAGGACGTACGACCTGAAGGAGACCCGGAACCGGACCGTGCTCAGCGCGCGTCGCGCGCACCTTGGCGACGGGCGCCCTGCGCACGCGAGGACGCGTCACGCTTGAGGCCTCCGGTCGTCCGCGTCGCGTCCCGCCGCGTGCTGGGCACAGGTGTGCCCCCGTCGTTCGCGGGAGCTGTCTGAGGTGGCCCGGCGCTGGTGGCGGCCTTCGCCGCGGCGATCCGTTCGGCCCGCAGCTCCTGCGAGGCCTTCCTCGCCGCCGCGCTGACCTGTCGACTGACCTGGGCCAGCACGGACTCGAAGACCTCCGCCTTGGCCCTGGCGCGCTGGTTCTGGTCGTAGGCCTTACCGCGTCCGCCGACGCTCTCCACCGCGGCGCTGGCGCCGCGGCGGTAGACCTTCAGGTGCTTGGTGCGCTCGCGCCTCACCCGCTCGTGCAGCTCGAGCAGCTGGTCCTCATCGAGCTCGCGCAGGGCGGCAGGTTCCGCCTCACGGACGAGCGCTGCTTCCTTCTCGGTCAGGGAATTCAGCAAAGCCTTGTTCACAGGGCCCTCCGGTGTCGCCGACGACTGCGCCGCCCCCCGGTCGATGCGCACGGCGCACGCCCATGCTACGCCCGGCGCAGCACCCCGGTCCGGTGTTCAGATCCCGCCCGCACCGTCCTCAGAGGAGGCCGAGACCGGTGGCATGGCGGCGTACGGCCTCGCTGTCCGCGACGAGCACGAGCGGCACGTCGTCGCCCATGCTGCTCCACACGCTCTCGACCCGGCCGTCGTGAGGATCGAGCCGCACCTCGCGGATGTAGACCGCGAGGATCCGCCCGGGGTGGCGGCGGACGGTGTCGGCATAGGTCTCCGGATCGTGCTCACCGGAGTCGCCCAGGAGGACGAACGGAAGGTCGGGGTGGAGCGCGAGGACCTCGTCGATGCGCCCGGTCTTGGTCTCCCTGCCGCCGGCACCGCCGAGCAGGTCGCGCAGCAGCAGCGGGCCCCGGGGGAAGTCGCGGTGGCGCACGAAGGCGTCCAGGAACGCATACAGGTTCCACGGGCTGGAGGAGATGTAGAAGACCGGGTTCGCGCGAGCGGCGAGGTCGCGGTAGAGCTCAGGGGCACCAGGGAACGGGGTGCGCGTGAGCGCCGACCCGGTGAGGGTCTGCCGCACCATCCGCCCGACGCGCTGCACCCCGGTCTCGAGGATCGTGTCGTCGATGTCGGAGATCACGCCGAACTTCGCCTCACCGGCGGGAACGCGGACCTCCACCGTGGTTCGGTGGTCGCCGACCAGACCACGGTAGTCACCGGCCAGCTCGACGGTGCCCCGGGTCCAGGGGGACTCCAGCGTTTTCGGGTCGGGCCTCAGCCGAGCCACGAAGTAGCCGTCCTCGTCGGTGACCGCATCCACCGCGGCGTCGCCCACGGTGATCCGCAGTGGCACACCCGGCAGCTCGTCGGTCACGAAGTGACGGACCATCCGGCGTGCGGCGGCCCCCACGCCCTCGCCCTCCGCCGCCTCCGACGGCGGTGGGTCGTCGACGACCCGGCCGCGTACGACGACCCCCTCGACACCCCCGTGCCCGCCATAGCACTTGATCCGGAAGTCCGCCGGTATCCGCGAGCCCGCCCGGCGGAATCTCGCCGCGTCCCACGCGCGCTCCAGCCCGAGCATCCATCGACCTGCCGACATGGCCCCAGCCTAGGGCCGGGTCAGGTGAGGGCGCCGACGAGTACGGCAGCCGCCGAGACGGCAAGCGTCCCGATGACGAGTGGACGCAGTCTGTCCGGCGGTACCCGCTTGAAGATGGCATCGCCCAACCACCACCCGATGGGCAGCCCGGCAACGCCGCCCAGAGACAGAACCAGCACCTGTGCGTCGACGTGGCCGAGCAGCGCGAAAGCAGCGACCGCGACCAGGTCCTGACCCGCGAACACCGCCTGGAGGGTCGCCCGGTAGCGACGCGGCTCGCGGTCGATGAGGGCCATCACCAGGGGCGGGCCGTTCATCCCGGTCGAGGTCAGCAGTCCCCCGCTCACGATGCCGACGATCGGGAGACCGCGACGTCCGATCTGCGGCGTACGCGCCATCAGCAGCACCAGGACCAGCATCACCACGGCGATCCCGGCCGAGAGCAGACGCTCGTCGGCCACCTCCAGCAGCACCAGCCCGAGCGGCATCCCGACGATCCCCGTCACGGTCAGCAGCAGGCTGTCGCGCCGGTCGATGAAGGCACGCTCGCGCACCGCGATACCCGCGGTGAGGACCATGCTGACGATCGTCGCCACGACCACGGCACGGGTCGGGTCGGTCACGAGGAGCAGACCCGGAAGCGCCGCGAGGACGGACCCGAACCCCGTCACCGCCTGCACGAGCGCCGCAACGACGAAGACCAGCATCGCGACCCCGGCGAGGGTGAGCAGCTCAACCAACGTCGCTCCGGCTCAGCCGGCGAGCGGCGCGTGCCGCGGCCACGGCGCGGCACGCTCGAGCTGGCCGGCCAGCGACAGCAGCAGCGGCTCGCCACCGAGGTCGGTGAAGAAGTGGGCGCCGAGAGGCAGCCCGTCGGGATCGAACCCCGCAGGCACCGACATCGCCGAGCCGCCGGTCACATTGACCAGGCTGGTGAAGCCCGCCATCGCCGGTGCCACTGTGTACATCACCTCGGGCTGCGTCGTGTCGAGGACGCCGAGCTCGGGAGTGCGCATGCACAGGGTCGGGGTCAGCACGGCGTCGACGCCCTCCGGCCCGTCGAAGAGCTGCGCCGTGGCGAAGCCGACCTGCTCGAACCCTTCGAGCGCACGCAGCAGGTCGGCGAGCGGCATCGCCGAGTAGCGCTCGTACATCACCCGGGTGAAGGGCTCGATGTCGTCCTCGCGCAGCTCACGGCCGAGGTCGGCGAGCCGGTCGTCGACGTGCGCGACGAGGTTGGCGCCCATCATCACGCCCGACCAGCGCGCGAACTCGGGGTAGGCCACCGGCAGCGCGACCTCGACGACCTCGTGCCCGAGGTCGGTGAGGAGGTCCGCGGTGCGGCGTACCGCGACCACGCCCGCGGGATCGACGTCGGGGCCGTCCGGGACCACGGTCGCCAGACCGATCCGCAACCGGCCGGGCTCGCGGTCGACGCAGGCGAGGTAGCCGTCCGCGGGGGCGTTCGGGCCGTACGAGGCCTGGCCGGGCACCCGGCCGGCGGAGATGTCGAGCAGCAGCGCCGAGTCGCGGACCGTGGTCGTCAAGGCATGGTGGACGCTGGTCGGCCCGGCGAGCGTCGACGGGTACGGGGCGCCGGGGATCACGCCCCGGCTCGGCTTGAGGCCGAACAGGCCGCACGCCGCCGCCGGGATGCGGATCGACCCGCCACCGTCGTTGCCGTGCGCGACCGGCACCAGGCCGGCGGCCACCGCCGCGGCGGACCCGCCGCTGGACCCGCCGGTCGAGTGCCTGAGCTCCCAGGGGTTGTGGCTCGGGCCGTGCAGCAGCGGCTCGGTGCTGCCGTTCTTGCCGAGCTCGGGGGTGTTCGTGGTGCCGAGCACGACCATGCCCGCGGCCTTGTAGCGCCGCACCAGCTCGCTGTCCTCGGCCTTGACGTCGTCGGCGAACAGCCGGCTTCCCCCGGTCGTCGGCAGGCCGGCGACGTCGGCCGCCAGCGACTTGATGACGACGGGTACGCCGCTCAGCGGCCCCTCGGGAAGGCCGCCGTCGACCTCCGCGAGCGCCTCGTCGAAGCGGGTGCCGACCATGGCGTTGAGCTGTGGATCGAGCTTCTCGATCCGGCGGATGCTCTGCTCGACCACCTCGCGGGCGCTGGTCTCGCCGCCGCGGATGGCGGCCGCGGTGGCGATGGCGTCGGGTAGCGCTGTCGTGCTCATTCGGTTCGCTCCTCGATGACGGGGTGGTGGCAGGCGACGTACTGACCCGGGCGAACCTCACGCAGCTCGGGTTCCTCGGCCGCACATCGCTCGGTGGCGAGGGGACACCGGGTGCGGAACCGGCAGCCTGATGGTGGGTCGAGCGGTGACGGCAGCTCTCCGGAAGCGGCAGCCGCGCTGATCTCACGGTCACCGGCACCGGGGATCGAGGCCAGCAGCATCTGCGTGTAGGGATGTGCGGCATCGGCGTCGATCCGTCCGGACGGGATCACCTCGCACGCCTTGCCGAGGTAGAGGACCATCACCCGGTCGCTGATGTTCTTCACGACCGATACGTCATGAGCGATGAACACCATGCTCAGGTCGTAGCGCTCCTTGGTCCGCTCGAGGAGGTTGAGGATCTGTGCCTGCACCGAGACGTCGAGCGAGGAGACGGGTTCGTCGCAGATGAGGACCGTCGGGTTCATCATCAGAGCCCTGGCGATGCACACCCGCTGGCACTGACCACCGGAGAGCTCGTGCGGCCGGCGGTCCCAGACCACCTCCGGATCGAGGCCGACGGCGGAGAGGGTCTCGCGGACCAGCGCCTCCTTCTCGGCCTTCGTCCCCTCGAAGCCCCAGATCGAGAGGCCCTCGGTGACCAGGTCCTTGACCTTGCGGCGCGGGTTCAGCGACGAGGTCGGGTCCTGCATGATCATCTGCATCCGCGAGCGGGCGCGGCGCAGCGACCGGGCGCCGAGCCCGGTCAGCTCACGGTCCCCGAGCCGGACCGTGCCCGACGTCGGCGACGGCAGCTGCATGACGGCCCGGCCCGCGGTCGACTTGCCGCAGCCGGACTCGCCGAGGATGCCGAGGGTCTCCCCCGGCAGCAGGTCGAGGCTGAGACCCGAGACCGCGTGCACCTTCTGGCCGCGGCCCATCGGGAACTCGACGACCATCTCGTCGACGCTGAGCACCGGATCCTGCTCCGGGCGCAGGTGTGCGGTTCCGCTTCCGGCCATCAGCCGACCTCCTCGAGCGCGTAGTGACAGGCAGCGACGTGCGATCGACCTGCGACCCCGACGTCGACCAGCTCGGGCTGCTCCGCGCGGCAGCGGTCCTGCGCGTACGGGCAGCGCGGAGCGAATCTGCATCCCGCCGGTGGGTCGGCCATGTTCGGCGGAGATCCGACGATCGTCCGCAGCGTCGTGTGCGGCGGGTCCGAGAGGCGCGGGATCGAGGCGAGCAGGCCCTCCGTGTACGGATGGCGCGGACCGTCGAAGACGTCTGCGGTCTCCGAGCGCTCGACCACGCGGCCGGCGTACATCACCTGCACCCGGTCGGTGCGACCGGCGACAGCGCCGAGATCGTGGCTGATCAGGATCGTCGCCATCTGCCTGCTCTCGGCCAGCGAGGTGAGCAGGTCGAGGATCTGCTTCTGCACGGTCACGTCGAGCGCGGTGGTCGGCTCGTCGGCGATCAGCAGCTTCGGATCACAGCACAGCGCCATCGCGATCACCACCCGCTGTCGCATGCCGCCGGACAGCTCGTGGGGAAACTGGGTCATCCGACGTGCGGGATCGGGGATGCCCACCTGACGGAGCAGGTCGGTCGCACGCTGCTTCGCGACCTTCTTGTCCAACCGCAGATGGAGGCGCAGCGCCTCGGTCAGATGAGTGCCCACCCGCTTGACGGGATTCAGCGAGGTCATCGGGTCCTGGAAGACCATCGCGACCTGCGTTCCCCACATGCTCCGGCGCTCCTTGGCGCTCGCAGCGTGGACATCATGGCCACCGATGCGAACCGTGCCGGTCACCGTCGTGGTGGGGTCGCTGGTGACGAGGCCCATGATGGTGCGGCCGAGCACGGACTTCCCCGAGCCGGACTCACCCACGATCCCCAGCGTCTCGCCCGATCGGAGGCTGAGCGAGACACCGTCGACGGCACGGACCACGCCTCGCGGCGTCCGGAACTCGGTTCGGAGGTCCTCGACCTCGAGAACGGCCTGATCATTCACAGCTTCGCACTCCTTGGGTCCCAGCGCTTCTGTGCCTTCTCGCCGAGCAGGTTGAACGAGAACACGGTCAGGAAGAGGAAGGCACCCGGCACCAGCACGATGTGCGGGTACTCCTCCATGGTTCCGCCCTCGGCCTCGGCGATCATGTTTCCCCAGGTGGGGGCCGGCGCCTGGACGCCGAACCCGAGGAAGCTGAGCGAGGCCTCGGCGACGATGAGCACCGAGATCATCACCACCATCATCGAGAAGACCGGCAGGACGACGTTCGGCACCAGCTCACGCCACATGATGCGGAGCTTCGTCGCACCCATCGCCCGCGCGGCGAGGACGAACTCCCGTTGGGCGAAGGCGATGGTGTTGGCTCGTGCGAGCCGGATCATGCTCGGGATCGTGAGCAGCGCCAGCGCGAAGGCGATGTTGCGCAGCTTCGGGTCGAGCACCGTGGCGAGCGCGATCAGCATCACCAGCGGCGGGACCGCGAGCATCGCGTTGGTGAAGACGCCGACGACGCTGTCGACGCCGGAGCGCAGGAAGCCCGCGATCACACCGATGCTGCCACCGACCACCGTTCCGATCGCGACGGCGGCGAGGGCGATGACCAGCGACGTACGTGCTCCGTAGATCGAGCGGGCGAGCATGTCGAGGCCGTAGTTGTTGGTGCCGAGCGGATACTCCGAGAGCAGCCTGGGCGGCTCGTAGATCGGTGCGTCGAGGGCCTTCACCACGTCGATGTGCTCGCCGAGCGGGAGCACCGGAGCGAGCAGGGCCACGGCGGCCAGCAGCACCAGCCACCCGCTGCACAACCAGAGCATGATGTCGGGTCGGGTGCCGCGTACGGCCCAGACGACTCGGCCGAGCCCTTGCGGGAGCACGATGATCCCGGCGACGAAGAGCGCGGCCTTCGCGAACAGCGGCAACGGGGTCGCCCAGCCGAGGACCAGCAGGGCCAGGCCGGCGACGACCAGACCGGCGCCGAGGGCGCCGAGGGGGCGCGCGGAGAGCTTCGTCCCTGTGAGGGTCTTCCTAGGCATGAGCACGGCGAGTCCTTGGGTCGAGGTAGCCATAGGAGAGGTCGATCCCGGCGTTGATCACGACGTAGATCACCGCGATCAGCAGCACGGCGCCCTGCACCATCGGGAAGTCACCCTGGTTGGCGGACTTGATCACGAGGCTGCCCATCCCGGGCAGCGCGAAGAGGTACTCCACGATCACGGTGCTCCCGATCAGTCGGCCCATGCTGATACCGAGCAGCGTGACCAGCGAGAAGGAGGACGGGCGCAGCGCGTCGCGGATCAGGATGCGCATCGGCGGCATCCCCTTGGCGCGCGCGGCGAGGATGTAGTCCTCGTTGAGGGTCACGAGCAGGTCGTTGCGCAGCACCCGGGTGAACAGCGCCAGCTCCATCAGCGCGATGGTGAGCGCGGGCAGGAACGCGTGGTAGAGGTTGTCGAGCGGATTCTCTGCGAAGCGCACCCACTGGGCTCGCGGGAACCAGCCCAGACCGTTGGCAAAGACCGCGATCAGCAGCAGGCCACCGAGGAACGACGGCACCGACAGGATCGCGAACATGGACGCGCCGATCGCCCGGTCGACCAGGCCGCCCTCGTGCGAGGCGCTCCACATCGCCAGCGGGATCGCGAGCAGCAGCGCCATCAGCAGGCCCAGCGCGGCGAGCTCCACGCTGACGGGCAGCGCCGCGAGGACCCGATCGACCACCTCGTTCTCCGGCGGGACCAGGGACTGGCCGAGGTCACCCTGCAGCGCGCTGCCGAGCCACTCGAGGTAGCGGGCGAAGACGTTGCTGTCCAGCCCGAGCTCGGTGCGGACGGCGGCGTACTCCTGCGGGGTGTGCCCCTCGCCGAGGATCGCCACCGCCGGGTCGCCCGGCATCAGCGCGACCATCATGAACACACCGAAGCTGACGAGCAGCAGGACGGCGACCAGCTCGCCGGCACGGATCAGGAGGCGGCGTGTCATCGGGCCGTCCCCGGCCCGGCATGTCGCGCAACGAACGCCATCAGGTCGCATCCCTTCAGGTGGGTGTCGGGGTCACTTCCCCGGAACAGGTCGCAGCGTAGGGCGGCGGATGTGATGGGCGACACACCACTTCCCGCTGACCGGAAGCACGTGCTCGGCCGCCTTCGGACGGTCACCGCGGACGGGCCAGATGGGTGTCGATGAACAGCGCCTCGGCCTGGACCAGGACCACGCCGTCCGCGGTGATGGAGCCGCCCGACCAGATCTTTCGACCCTCGACGCGGTCCTGCCAGCCGCGTACGACGAGGTCGGTGTGCAGCGGCACCGGCTTCTCGTAGCGCACCGTCAACGTGCCGGTCATGCCGGACGTACCGGCGTGCGCGTTCGCCACGCCGAGGGTGTGGTCGAGGAGCAGAGCGCTGATGCCGCCGTGTACGCATCCGGGCGGCCCCTGATACGAGATGCCGAGGTTCACGGTGCCGGCGACGGAGCCGTCCGGCTCCGCGGCGAGCACGAGCGGTGGGGCGACGGCGTTCTCCGGCCCGGTCACCGGGTCGTGCCGGGTCACTCCCTCCCCCGACCACATGTCGATCATCCGTTCGGCGAGCTCGGGGGCGAGGTCCTCCACCTCGAGCGCCATCGCGGTCAGGCGGCGGGAGAGGTCGTCGAGATCGAGGTCGACCCGACCACCTGCGGCAAGGAGTGCGGCCGAGAGGCGTCGTACGGCAGCCACGGCCGTGTCGATGCCCGAGTCGTCGGGCACTGCGGTGAGCGCGAACGGCGTCATCGGCTCACCCCCACGGTCCCGTGGGTGAGCACCGGTTGCCCCTCACGCTCCGGACAGCTCGCCGAGAACACGAGGCGGTCGCCGTCGCTCCAGACCGAGGTGCGGATCGTCTCGCCGGGAACCAGGGTCCCGGCGAACCGGACGGAGATGTCCCGCAGGCGCGTGGCGTCACCTCCGAGCAGGCCGTCGACGAGGGACTTGGCGACGATGCCGTACGACGCGAGGCCGTGCAGGATCGGCCGGTCGAAGCCGGCCGACGCGGCGAACGCCGGCTCGATGTGCAGCGGGTTGAGGTCGCCGTTGAGCCGGTAGAGCAGTGCCTGCCCGGGTGAGGTGGGGCTCTCGATCACGTGGTCGGGGGCCCGGCCGGGCCTGTCCCAGGTGGTGTCGGGACCGGGTTCGCCACCGAACCCACCCTCGCCGCGCGCCCAGACCTGCATCCGCGCGGTCCACAGCGGTCCGTCCGCGTCGGCCACGCTGTGCTCGAGGACGATGACAGCCGCCTTGCCCTTGTCCCAGACATCGGCGACGCGGGTGCTCAGCTCGGCGGTGCCTGCCGCGGGGAGCGGCCGGTGCACGGTGAGTCCCTGCCCGCCATGAAGGATCCGGCGGAGGTCGACATCGATGCCCGGCACCCGCATCGCGGACGCGGGCGCCTCGTCGCCGACCGAGATGGTCCGGCCCGCCACGACCGCGAAGGTCGACAGCACCTGGAGGTCGCGCTCGTAGGTGTAGGCCAGCTCCGGGTCGACAGCGGCGTCCCGGCCGGCACCGAGGGACAGGTGGTAGAGCAGCACGTCGCGGTGGGTCCACGAGATCCTGCGTACGACGGGCGGCGCGGCGAGCGCGGTGGTGAGGTCGATCGGCATCGGTCGCGGTCCCCGTTCAGTAGTGGTCGGCCGGGCGCAGGGTCGCCTCGGCGCCACCGTCGACGTAGACGACCTGCCCGGTCACGTGGCTGTTCGCCTCGCTCACCAGCCAGGCCAGCAGCTCGGCGGGCGCTTCGGGCGGGGCGTACCCGTTGAGCGGCATCGGCACCGCGGCGTCCATCACCGCGCGCATCTTCGGGTCGTCCATCAGGCCGGCGCTCATCGGGGTGAGGACGACCCCCGGCGCGACCACGTTGAGCGGGACGCCGGCATCGGCCCAGCCGGGCGAGACGCAGGTGGTGCGTGCCCAGCGGGCGAGCGCCGACTTGGTCGAGGGGTAGATCAGCGTCGGCGTGCCCTGCTCGACCAGCAGGGCGGCGCGTGCGGTGGCGTCCGTCGTACGGCCCGCGAGGCACAGGTCGACGAGCTCGGTGTCGTTCGGCTGAGTGCCTGAGATCGAACCCACCACCGCCACCCGACCCGCCTCGGCGGCGGCGAGGGCAGGCTGGAGGCCGGCGGCCAGCTCGACCGTGCCGAAGTAGTTGACCTCGACCATGAGGGGGCTGGGGACCGAGGTGCCGGCGCAGGTCACCAGGCCGTCGAGCACCCCACCGCATCGTTCGGTGACGGCCGCGACGGCGTCCGCGCGCCCCTCGGGCGTGGCCAGGTCCGCGACCACCATGGCGTCGACCCTGTCGACGGTGATGACGCGGTCACCACGGGCCTCGAGAGACTTCACGAGTGCGGCGCCGATCCCGGATGCGGAGCCGGTGACGGCAGTGGTACGAGGCATGGACTTCCTCCGTTTTGCTGGGTGTGAGCTGGGCTGTCGGCTGTGCTGGACGGTCAGATGTGCGAGCCACCGTCGACCCGCAGGTCGACGCCGGTGAGGTAGGAGGCATCGGGTGAGGCGGCGAACGCGATCGCGCCCGCGATCTGCTCGGGCCGAGCCGCCCCCAGGGGCGACCGGATCCGGTCGAAGGCGCTGAGGTCGATCCCGGGCTGCATCGCGACGGTCCGCGTGAGCGGGGTGTCGACGGTCCCCGGGGAGATCGGCACCACCCGGATCCCCCGCCCGACCAGCTCGGCGGCCAGGCTGAGCGAGAAGCCGAGGACGGCGCCCTTCGATGCCGAGTAGGCGGACATGTAGGGACTGCCGTGGGCAGCGGAGGTCGAGGCGACGTTGACGATCACCCCCGCGCCGTCGGGGAGGAGGGGTACGACCTCGCGGCAGAAGACGGCCGTGCCGACGAGGTTGATCTCGTACAGGTCGCGCAGGTCGGCGACCGACAGCGACGCGATCGGCGTGGTCCGGTGCGTGCCGGCCACGTTGACCAGCACCTCGACGCTGCCGAGATCGGCGCGCGCCGCGGCGACGGCCGCAACGACCGCCTCCTCGTCCGTCACGTCGACGACCGAGGTCGCGACGCGACCGATCCCGAACGCCGCGGCCCTGGTGTCGGCCAGCCCGGCGGCGTCGCGGTCGACGGCGAACACCGCCGCGCCCTCGGACACGAGCCGGACGACCGTGGCTCGGCCGATGCCCGACGCAGCGCCGGTGACGATGACGTTGGTCCCGCTGAACCTCTGCATGGCGCGAGGCTAGGGACGATCACGACCTCGGGTCGCCGTGATCACCGGTCAGCGGGAGTCGGGCTCCAGGGGCCGGAGCAGCAACGCGCAGGCGGCACGGATGTCGTCCTCGGCCTGGCCCATCGAGAAGCGACCATTGAGCAGGGAGACAAGCGTTCCGAACCAGCAGGAGACGATCAGGCGGATCTGCCGTGCGGTGTCGGGCGTGGCCTCGGCGATGCCGGCGGCGTGCTGGACGATCCGGGTGAACCGCTCGTCATCGAGCGCCGAGTCGCGGCTCCCCATGGCGTACGACAGGCTGTTTCCCTGGATCATCGCCAACGCGAGCTTCGGCGTCCGAGACATCTCGCGGCTCATCCGGATCAGCAGGTCGGCGACACCGCCCGCGGGGTCGTCGACCGTCGGCGTCTCCTCGAGCTCATAGGCACCGACGCGCCACCGCATCACCGAGGTGAACAGGTGGACCTTGGAGGGGAAGTAGCGGTAGAGCGTCGCGATCGCGACGTTCGCCTCCTTCGCCACGTCGTTCATCTGGACGTGGTCAAAGCCGTGCTCGGCACCCAGGTGGGCGGCCGCACGCAGGATGCGCCGGTGACGGTCCTTCTGCTCGGTCGAGCTCGGCTTGGCGGCAGGCCTACCTTCGGCGATCCGTGGCAAAGCAGGCTCCCTCCGATGGCGACCGCGACGTGTCCATGGTCTGCTCCGACGACGTCGATCCGACTGCATGTTACCGGTCAGTGGAATCGACGCCCCGGGATCGCTGGGCGTTGACCGACACTGCGAGGACCCAGAAATCCCGCGCCCGGCGCACGCCTGCCGACGCGCCGAGCTCGAGGAGAGCAGATGACCACAGTCGGAGACGAGGTCCGCCACATCGAGTCCGGGCCGCCCCCCACCCGGTTCGCCCGGGGCTGGCACTGTCTGGGGCTGGCACGTGACTTCGAGGACGGCACCCCACACCAGGTCAACGCATTCGGCCAGAAGCTCGTCGTCTTCACCGGCGAGGACGGGGCCGTCAACGTGCTCGACGGCTACTGCCGCCACATGGGCGGCGACCTGTCGCAGGGCACGGTCAAGGGCAACGAGATCGCCTGCCCCTTCCACGACTGGCGCTGGGGCGGTGACGGCCGCTGCAAGCAGATCCCGTACGCCCGCCGCGTCCCGCTGCGCGCCCGGACCGCCGCCTGGCCGACGATGATCCAGGACGGGATGCTCTTCGTCTGGAACGACCCGGAGGGGAACCCGCCCACCGAGGACGCGGTGATCCCGCGCATCCCGGGCTACGACAACCCCGAGTGGACCGACTGGGTCTGGTACACCACGACGATCGAGGGCTCCAACTGCCGCGAGATCGTCGACAACGTCGTGGACATGGCGCACTTCTTCTACGTGCACTTCACCTTCCCGACGTACTTCAAGAACATCTTCGAGGGCACGGTCGCCACCCAGCTGATGACCGGCCAGGGACGCGAGGACATCGCCCGGCCGCAGAACAGCGGCAACGGCCCGAAGAGCACCGGGACGACGTCCACGGCTGCCTACTATGGCCCGTCGTTCATGATCGACGACGTCACCTACCACTACAGCGACGGCAACGACATGCCGACGACGCTGATCAACTGCCACTACCCGATCGACGAGAACTCGTTCGTGCTGCAGTACGGGATCATGACGAAGAAGCCGGCCGGGGTCGACGACGAGGCGGCGACCGCCACCGCGCGCAAGCTGGGCGACTTCATCCGGATCGGCTTCGAGCAGGACGTCCAGATCTGGCGCAACAAGGCGCGGATCGAGAACCCGCTGCTGTGCGAGGAGGACGGCCCGGTCTACCAGCTGCGCCGCTGGTACCAGCAGTTCTACGTCGACATCGCCGACATCGCCCCCGAGATGACGGAGCGCTTCGAGTTCGAGATCGACACGACCAAACCCAACGAGGCCTGGCGGGCCGAGGTCGAGGCCAACATCGCCCAGCGGGCGGCCGCCTCCGGCCAGCCGGTGTGATGGCCGTCCGGCCCGACGTCCGCCCCGATGTCCGGCTCGACGACGCCCCCATGCAGCCCGTGACCTGCGGGACCTGCGAGGGGCACGTCCAGGTCCGGAAGAGCTCGTGGGACCAGACCAGCATCCAGTGGAGCGAGGCCGCCCTCGCGGCCTGCGTGGAGCGGCGTGCCTCGTCCCCACGACCCGGCCCCAACGGGGCGACGTTCACGGGATGCGCCGCCCTTCGGGACGCGATCCGGGAGGCGGCCGTACGCGGCGACCTCACGGTCATCGACGACACCCCGCTCAAGACCAACCCCGCAGCGCATCACGACACGGAGGTGAACGCCTGATGGGCGTCGACCTGAAACGCCACGGCCCCTGGGCCGTGATCGCCGGCGGCTCGGAAGGAGTCGGTACGTCCTTCGCCCGGCAGCTGGCCGAGGCCGGTCTCGACCTGGTCCTGCTGGCCCGCAAGCCCGGTCCGCTGGAGGAGACCGCGGCCGCCTGCCGTGAGCTCGGTGTCGAGGTCCGCACCCTGGCGGTGGATCTGACCGATGCCGACGCGACCAAGCGGATCGCCGAGGTCACCGACGACATCGAGGTCGGCCTGCTCGTCTTCAACGCCGGCGCCAACACCTACGGCCACGAGTTCGTCACCGGCGACCTCGACCGGTTCCAGGGTGTCATCGACCTCAACGTCACCGCGCAGCTCGCCCTGGTGCAGCTGTTCGGTGCGCCGATGCGCGAACGGCGCCGTGGCGGCATCCTGCTGGTCGGCTCGCTCGCCGGTTACCTGGGCTCCGCCCAGATCAGCATCTATGCCGCGGTGAAGTCGTTCTGCCGGGTCTTCGCCGAGGGTCTGTGGCTGGAGATGCAGGACTACGACGTCGACGTCCTCGAGTTCGTCCTCGGCGTCACCCGCACACCGGCGATGGAGCGAGCCGGCCTCAACTTCGACGTCCCCGGGATGCACGTCTCCGAGCCCGACGACGTCGCCCGCCAGGCCCTGTCGCTGCTCCAGGACGGTCCCGTCCAGGTCGCCGAGGGCAACGAGAAGGTCGCCGAGATCCGCAGCGGCCACGACCGCTCGGCCCTGGTGCGGGACGCCCTGGAGAAGTCGAAGAGGCTGCTCCCGCCGTCGAGCACCTGAGGCATCGGGCAAAGACGAGAGCGG
>NZ_JBHVGB010000100.1:0-20965 GCF_042801335.1 Nocardioides sp. NPDC057577
GACCAACACGGTCCGCTGTCGCGCTCGATGGGACCGTGTTGGTCTCGACACGACGTCGTTCGTTCCTCACGACGTCGGCTCGACCAGCGGGAGCGGGGTCGGCTCGACCAGCGGGAGCGGGGTCGGCTCGACCAGCGGGAGCGGAGTCGGCTCGACCGGCGGTCGCGAGGTCGAGCAGGGCGTCGATGTCGAGGTGTTTCTCGACCAGGTCACCGATCAGGTCCAGCCGGCGCTCGCGGGCAGCGGGGAAGGAGATCTCGGACGGGGCTCGGTCGAGTGTCGCTTCGAGGAATGCGCCGCGCAGGGCGTCGCCCTCCAGGCTGCCGTGCCACATCGTGCCGAAGACCTGCCCGGCTCGCGCGCCACCCAGGAACTCCGAGACCCCTTCGCCGCGGGTGATCCGGCCGTGGTGGATCTCGTAGCCGCTCGCCTCGACCCCGAGCGCCGACCCGGTGGGCAGGCGGAGGTTCTTGGCGGGGGTGAAGTCGGTGCGTACGTCGAGCAGGCCCAGTCCCTCGACCTCGGCGACCGATCCCTCGACCCCGTCGGGATCGGCGATCACGCCGCCGAGCATCTGGAAGCCACCGCAGATCCCGAGGAGCGGGCGGCCGCGGCGTACGTGCTCGGTCAGGGCTACGTCGAGGCCACGCGAGCGGAGCCAGGCCAGGTCGCTGATCGTGGACCGGGTGCCGGGCAGGACGACCAGGTCGGCATCGGCGACGTCGGCCGGCGAGGAGGCGAAGACGACGTCGAGGTCCGGTTCCAGGCCGAGCGCGTCGACGTCGGTGAAGTTGGAGATCCGGGGGAGCCGTACGACCGCTACCTTGCGGGTGGCACCGGCTCCCGCCCGCCGCCCGTCGAGGTCGAGCGCGTCCTCGGAGTCGAGCCACAGCGACGGGTCCCAGGGGAGTACGCCGAAGACGGGACGCTCGGTGAGGGACTCCAGCGAGTCGAGACCAGGCTTGAGCAGCCCGGCATCACCGCGGAACTTGTTGATCACAAAACCGCTGATCAGAGCCTGGTCCTCGGGCTCGAGGAGGGCCAGGGTGCCGTACATCGCCGCGAACACCCCGCCCCGGTCGATGTCGCCGACGACCACGGTCGGCAGCCCCGCGTGCCGCGCCAGACCCATGTTGACGTAGTCCCCGGCGCGCAGGTTGATCTCGGCCGGACTCCCGGCGCCCTCCGCGACGATCACGTCGAAGCGCGAGGCGAGATCGTCGTACGCAGCATGGGCCGCGGTCGCCAGATGCCGGCGCCCCGCCTCCCAGTCGTGCGAGGACACCTCACCCGCGGGATGCCCCATCAGCACGACGTGGCTGCGGCGGTCGGAGCCGGGCTTGAGCAGGACCGGGTTCATCGCCGGCTCCGGCGCGACCCGCGCGGCGCGCGCCTGCACCCACTGCGCGCGCCCGATCTCGGCCGTCGTCCCGTCGGGCGCGGCGCAGACCATCGAGTTGTTGGACATGTTCTGGGCCTTGTAGGGCGCCACCTTGACGCCGCGGCGGGCGAAGGCCCGGCACAGCCCGGTCGTCACGACGGACTTTCCGGCGTCGGAGGTGGTGCCGGCGACGAGCAGACCGCTCATCGGCGGGGTGCTCGCAGCAGGTAGATGTCCATCACCCAGCCGGACGTCTCGCGCAACCGTGCCCGAGCTGACTCGATCGCCGGGAGGACCTCTCCGACCACCCCCGCGACCAGCTCCTCCTCACGGGTGCCGAGGTTGCCGCCCCACCAGATCCGCCAGTCCTCGAGCCCGGGGAGGTCGACGACGCGGTTGAGCATCACCACGAGGTTGTCGTGCCCGGCCTCGACGGCCTCGAGCACCGCGCGGCCGGTGGTGACGTAGAGCGGGCGCCCGACGTCGTGGAGCACCAGGCGGTGGCGCGCGGCCAGCAGCTGCACCGAGGAGATCCCGGGGATCACGTCGACCTCGACGTCGAGCTGCGCGGCGATCTGGTCGACGACCCGGATCGTGGAGTCGTAGAAGGCCGGGTCACCCCAGACCAGGAAGCCGACGTCGCCGGGGTGCTCGGCGAGGACCGCGAGATAGCGCTCGACGCGGGCGCGGTGCCACTCCCTGACGGCCGCCTGGTAGTCCTCGTCGGTCCCGGTGAACTCCTCGCGCCGCTCGCGCGGCGCGTCGGCGACCTTCACCACCCGCGCCGGCTGGTCGAGGTGGCGGTCGAGGAGCTCCTCACGGGCCCGCACCAGCGGGTCGGGCATGCCCTTCTTGACCGTCCCCGACTTGTCGGTGACCAGGAAGTAGTCGACCGACCGCATCGCGGCGACGGCCTCGAGGGTGACCTGGTCGGGGTCGCCGGGACCGACGCCGATGATCTTGATCGTGCGCTGCCCAGAAGATGTCATTGGCCTTCCTCCAGATCGCCTTCGATGTCGAGATAGATCTCCTGCATCTGCGCGACGAGCTCGGCGTCGGGCTCCTCCCACAGCCCCCGCTCGGCCGCCTCGTGCAGCCGCTCCACGATCCCGCGCAGCGCCCACGGGTTCGAGGATCGCATGAACTCCTGGTTGGTCTCGTCCAGGACGTACTCGCGGGCGAGCTTCTCGTACATCCAGTCCTGCACCACGCCGGCGGTCGCGTCGAAGCCGAAGAGGTAGTCGACCGTCGCGGCCAGCTCGAAGGCGCCCTTGTAGCCGTGGCGCTGCATCGCCGAGATCCAGCGCGGGTTGACCACGCGAGCCCGGAAGACGCGGTTCGTCTCCTCCTGCAGCGTGCGGGTCTTGATGGCGTCGGGGGAGGTGGAGTCGCCGACGTACGCCTTCGGCTCGCTGCCGGTCAGCGCGCGGACGGTGGCGACCATGCCGCCGTGGTACTGGAAGTAGTCGTCGGAGTCGGCGATGTCGTGCTCGGCGGAGTCGACGTTCTTGGCGGCGACCTTGATCCGGCGGTAGTTGGTGCGCATGTCGTCGGCCGCCGGGGCGCCGTCGAGGTCGCGGCCGTAGGCGAAGCCGCCCCAGGACGTATAGACCTCGGCCAGGTCCTGGTCGGAGCGCCAGTTGCCGGCCTCGATCACCTGCAGGATCCCGGCACCGTACGAACCGGGCTTGGAGCCGAAGATGCGGGCCGTCGCGCGGCGCTGGTCGCCGTGCTCGGCCAGGTCCTCCAGCGTGTGTGCGCGGACGAAGTTGTCCGCGGCCGGCTCGTCCAGGTCGGCCACCATCCGGACCGCGTCGTCGAGCATCGAGACGACGTGGGGGAACGCGTCGCGGAAGAACCCGGAGATGCGTACGGTCACGTCGATCCGCGGCCTGCCGAGCTCGGCGAGCGAGATGACGTCGAGATGGGTGATGCGGCGCGACGCCTCGTCCCACTCCGGCCGCACCCCGAGCAGTGCGAGCACCTCGGCGACGTCGTCGCCGGACGTACGCATCGCGGACGTGCCCCAGACGGAGAGCCCGACCGATGTCGGGTAGTCGCCGGTCTCGTCCAGGTAGCGCTGCAGCAGCGAGTCGGCCATCGCCTGCCCGGTCTGCCACGCCAGCCGGCTCGGGACCGCGCGCGGGTCGACGGTGTAGAAGTTGCGCCCGGTCGGAAGTACGTTGACGAGCCCCCGCAGCGGCGAGCCCGAGGGCCCCGCGGGGACGAAGCCACCGTCCAGCGCGTGCAGGATCGCGGACAGCTCGTCGGTCGTCCCGTTCAGCCGCGGTACCACCTGCTCGGCGGCGAAGACGAGCACCTGCTGCACGGCCGGGTCGTCGTGGAGGGTGCCGGCGACGGCCGGGTCCCAGCCGGCCGCGTCCATCCGCTCCACCAGGCCGCGAGCCTGGGTCTCGATCTCGTCGACCGCGCGGGTGTCGGCGCCCTCCTTGAGCCCGAGCGCCGCCCGCAGGCCGGCCACGGCACCGCCGACACCGCCCCAGACCTGCGAGGCGCGCAGGATCGAGAGCACCAGGTTGACGCGGGCCTCACCCGCCGGCGCGGCACCGAGCACATGCAGCCCGTCGCGGATCTGGGCGTCCTTGATCTCGCAGAGCCAGCCGTCGATGTGGAGCATGAAGTCGTCGAAGTCGTCGTCCTCCGGCCGCTCCTCCATGCCGAGGTCGCGGTGGAGCTCGGCGGCCTTCATCAGCTGCCAGATCTCGCCACGGATGGCGGGCAGCTTGGCGGGGTCCATGGAGGAGATCCGGTCGTA
This sequence comes from Nocardioides sp. NPDC057577, assembly GCF_042801335.1. Taxonomy (NCBI): domain Bacteria; kingdom Bacillati; phylum Actinomycetota; class Actinomycetes; order Propionibacteriales; family Nocardioidaceae; genus Nocardioides; species Nocardioides sp. NPDC057577. The sequence continues at coordinate 4,158 of NZ_JBHVGB010000100.1, forward strand.
CTCCTCCATCAGCGACTCCAGCCGCGCGATGTCGCCGTAGGACTCCGCGCGCGCCATCGGCGGCACCAGGTGGTCGATGATCGTGGCGTGCGCACGGCGCTTCGCCTGGGCACCCTCGCCGGGGTCGTTGACCAGGAACGGGTAGATCAGCGGCATGTTGCCGATGGCCGCGTCCGGGCCGCAGGACGCCGAGAGCGCGGCGTTCTTGCCGGGCAGCCACTCCATCGAGCCGTGCTTGCCGAGATGGACGACGGCGTCGGCGCGGAAGCCGTTCTCCAGCCAGCGGTAGGCGCCCAGATAGTGGTGCGACGGGGGAAGGTCCGGGTCGTGGTAGATCGCCACCGGGTTCTCGCCGAACCCGCGCGGCGGCTGGATCAGGATGACGATGTTGCCGGCCTGGAGGGTGGCCAGGACGAGCTCGCCGTCGTCGTTGACGAACAGGTTGCCCGGCGTCGGACCCCAGGTCTCGACCATCTGTTCGCGCAGGTCAGCGGGGAGATCCTTGGTCCACTCGTCGTAGTCTGCCTTCGAGATCCGGACGTGGGCGTCGGTCAGCTGCGCGTTGGTCAGCCACTCCTCGTCCTGACCGCCCGCGGCGATCAGCGCGTGGATCAGCGCATCGCCGGCAGCGGTGTCGTCAACCCCGTCGAGGAGGCGTACGACCTCGTTGTCGGTGCCCAGGTCATAGCCCTCCTCGCGGAGGCGACGGAGCATCCGGATCGCGGAGACCGGGGTGTCGAGGCCGACCGCGTTGCCGATGCGGGCGTGCTTGGTCGGGTAGGCGGAGAGGACGAGCGCGAGGCGCTTCTCGCCGTTGGGGGTGTGTCGCAGCCGGGCATGGTTGACCGCGATCCTGGCCACTCGGGCCGTGCGCTCGGGGTCGGCGACGTAGTGGGGGAGACCCTGCTCGTCGAGCTCCTTGAACGAGAACGGCGCGGTGATGATCCGCCCGTCGAACTCGGGGATCGCGATCTGGTTGGCCGAGTCGAGGGGCGTGACGCCGTCGTCGGAGGCCTCCCACTCCGCGCGCGAGCTGGTCAGGCACAGGCCCTGGAGCACCGGGATGTCGAGCGCCGCCATCCGCTCCACGTCCCAGGCCTCGTCCTCGCCACCGGCGCTCGCCGAGGCGGGGACCGAGCCGCCGGCCGCGAGCACGGTCACGATCAGCGCGTCCAGGGTGCCGAGCGCCTCGTAGAGGTCGTCGGGGGCAGAACGGAGCGAGCCCGCGAAGACGGGTACGCCGGTGGCCGCTCCGGTCGCGTCGATGGCATCGGCCAGCGCGTGCGCGAACGCGGTGTTCCCGCTGGTCTCGTGGGCGCGGTAGTAGAGCACCCCGATCCGCGCCTTCTCGCTGGTCGAGCCGCCGGAGCCGCTAGGCGGAGGCGTGTCGAGACCAACACGTTCAGCGAACCCCCATGCGGGCACCTCCGCCGGCGGCTCGAACCCGAACCCGGTCAGCAGCACCGTGTCGGAGAGGAACGCGTGCAGCTGGGCGAGGTTCCCCGGTCCGCCCTCGGCGAGATAGCGGTGTGCCTCCGCGGCGACACCCATCGGGACCGTGGAGTGCTCCATCAGCTCGGCGCTCGGCTGCTGCTCGCCGCCGAGGACGACCACCGGGGTGCCGCGCTCCTTGACGGCCCTCAGCCCGTCCCACAGGTCCGTCGGCGAGCCGAGGAGCCGGAAGACCACCAGGTCGACGCCGGCCACGACGGCCTCGAGGTCGGTCGCCCGCGACGGGTTCGCCCAGGCGTAGTCGGCGCCGCTGGCACGGGCCGAGAGCAGGTCGGTGTCCGAGGTGGACAGAAGGGCGATGCGTACGCGTGCAGGGTCGGCCATGCCGGGTCCTCCTAGGGGTTCTCGCCCCGTCGATCGGTCGGATAGCCCGCGGCCAGTGTCTGGCTGTGTCACGCCCGATCCTGGGAGTGACATCACAGTGGCGGAACCGCCCCGGACTCTCACCGGGTTCCTGCGCCACGAGCGTGCTCGCAGCCTACCTCCTGGGCTGCTGCGTCCTCGGGCCGGTAGCGTCGGTGGCGGAAGTTCGTTCGCGGAGAACAGTGAGCATGTCTTCGACTGATCCGCCCGGGTCGGTGATCGGGGCCTGGACGTGCCGCACGACGCCGGCCGGGTCCAGGAGAAGGGAGACCCTCTTGAGCCGGTCAGCGCCGCCGGCACGGAAGACCGGCAGCCGGTAGGCGCCTGCGGCAACCCCGTCGGCGTCCGAGGCGAGGTCGTACGGCAGGTCGGCATGTTCCGCGAACGCGGCCAGCTGGTCGGGGCGCTGGGTGCTCACCCCGACCACGCGGGCGCCGAGCGTCGTGAAGTCGGAGTAGTGCTCGGCGTAGGTCTGGCACTCCAGCGTGCAGCCCCGGGTCCCGGGGATATCGCCCCAGCCCGGGGGGTAGCCGTGGCTCTTCGGCGCATAGGCACCGGGGAAGAAGAAGGCGACGGTCCAGGTGTCCTCGCCGGTCATGTGGAGGCGGGTGTCGCGGTGCGAGGTGATCTCGACGTCCGGCGGCGTCGTGCCCAGCAGGTCCTCGAGGCGGCGCTCCTCGTCCGGTCCGGCGGTCGCGGTCAGGGTGCCGTCGCCCATGACGTACCGCGTTCCCCACTCCTGGAGAGCGACCAGGACGGGCAGTAGCCCGCGGCCGCGCCCGGTCAGCTGGTAGTCGTAGCGCAGCGGGCGGTCGGTGTAGGCGTGCTTGGCGAGGACGCCGTCGGCGACGAGCGAGTTGAGCCGCTCTGTGAGCGCGCGGCGGCTGAGCCCGAGCTCACGGACCAGGCCGTCGAACCGGGTCACCCCGGCGGCGCACTCGCGCACGATCAGCAGGCTCTGCCAGTCGCCGATGACGCCGAGCGCCTGCGCGATCCCGCAGTCGGCGTCGGTGAGGTCATCGCGGCGCATCGGCGTCTCCTTGGTCGGTCGGGCAATTCGGGTGGCGGCCTCGACGCATACATGGTTGCATATAGTTCCAATTTGGAACTCACCCGGAAGGGCTCGGATGGAAGAGGTACGCCGCGTGGCGCGGTCATTCTGGCTTTACTGGTCCGCCGGCACCTTGAGCGGCGTAGGGACCGCGGTCACTGCCGTCGCATTGCCGCTGACCGCGGTGACGGTGCTGGGGGCGAGCGCGTTCGAGATGGGGCTGCTCGCGGCGGCCGGGTATCTCTCCTGGATCCTCATCGGCCTGCCCGCGGGCGCGATCGTGCAGCGACTCCCGTTGCGCCGCGTACAGGTCCTCGCGGATCTCGCGCGCGCCGCCGCGATCCTCAGTGTTCCGTTGGTGTGGTGGGCAGGTGGCCTCACGCTGGTTCAGCTGCTGGTCGTCGCACTCGCGGTCAACTTCGCCGAGGTGCTCTTCTTCGCCGCGAATACGACGTTCCTGCCGAGCGTGGTCCCGAAAGAGCAGCTGACCAGCCGGAACAGCCTCATCTCCGGCACTCACGCCGCGACCCAGCTGGGTGGGCCGTCGCTCGGCGGTGTGCTTGTCCAGGTGATCGGCGCCGTCCCCGCGCTGTTCGTCGATGCCCTCTCGTACCTCGGCTCGGCGATCCTGCTGCAACGGCTTCCCGAGCGTCGTCAGCCCCAGGGCGACACCTCGGAGTCGATCGCATCGATGGTGGCCGAGGGCTGGCGGTTCGTGACCCGGCACCCGGTGATGGCGCCGGCCACGTGGTGGGCCTGTGTGGTCAACTTCGTATGCGGGGTTCAGCTCGCGTTGTTCGCCTACTACCTGGTCCACGAGCTCGACACCCCGCCCGGTCTCGTCGGCATCCTGCTCGCCTCCGAGGGCATCGGCTCGCTGGTCTTCGCCGCGATCACACCCTGGCTGGTTCGTCGATTCGGCTCTGCCAGGGTGCTGATGTTCGAGGGCCTGCTCGGTGCGATCGGGGCAGCGGTGATCCCGCTCGGCAGCGGCTGGGTCGGCTGGGTCTGCTTCGCTGCCGGAAACCTGCTCTTCGCCGGCAGCGTCGTGCCAGGCAGCGTGGTCACCCGGACCTACCGGCAGGTCGCCAGCCCGCCGGAGCTGCTCTCACGCGTGATGGCGACCGTGCGGTTCGTGTCGTGGGGAGTCATTCCGGTCGGCAGCCTCGTGGCCGGCCTGAGCGCGGAGCTGATCGGTCCCCGTCTCACGCTCCTCGGATCCGCTGCGGTGCTCCTGCTCGGACCAGTCGTCCTCTGGAAGAGCCCGATCCGGACGCTGCGCAACCTCGAGGACTTCGAGGAACCGGGAGCGAAGGTCGGCCTGTCCGCCGCTGACAGGTGAGGCCCTATCTGCTCTGCTCGGACACCAGCCAGGCCTCGCGGGTGATCTCGTACTCGACCTCGCCGTCGGCGTGCCCGGCGAGCGGTTCCTCGAAGGACTCGTGGAAGGCGCGTACGAAGCTCATCCCGACCGACACCATAGTCGCGCGCGAGGCGTCGTTGACGGCCATCGTCTGCGCGATCACCCGGTCGACGCCGAGGTCCTCGAACCCGTGACGGAGCAGCTCGAGCGAGCCTTCCTTCGCGTAGCCCTTGCGCCAGTGGCGCTGCGGAAGCCGGTAGCCCAGCTCGGCGGCATCGGTGCGCGGCGGGCTGTCGGGCGGCTCGAACATGTAGAGCCCGACGGCCTCACCGGCCGAATGACCGATCCACTTGCCCTGCCCCTCCGTCTCCTTCGCCACTCGGATCCACCGGTGCATCCGCTCCTCGGTCTCCGCAGGCGTGAGCGCGCGGGTGAACAGGTGGCGCAGCACCACCGGGTCCGAGTTGAGCTCGACCAGGAACGGCAGGTGCTCTTCGCTCAGCGGGACCAGCTCGAGCCGTTCGGTGTGCAGGATCGCCTGGGGCATGAGCGAGAGGCTAACCAGGAGGTACGCCGCCGGCACCTGGTTTCTGGTTCAGACCGAGGTGGCGCAGCGCCCGTCGGGCGGCGTGGTAGCCGCACATGCCGTGGACGCCCGGCGCCGGCGGCGTCGCCGCGGAGCACAGGAACATCCCCGGGATGCCGGTTTCGTAGGTGGCGAGGGTGGGGCGGATGACGAGCTGGCGCAGCGTGTTGGCGCCGCTGCCGATGTCACCGCCGACGTAGTTGAGGTTGTACGCGGCATAGTCGGCCGGCGTGGTGACGTGGGTGTCGACGATCTGCGAACGGAAGCCGGGGGCGAAACGCTCGATCTGGGCCAGGACCGCGTCGGTCGCATCGCCCCCGTAGGCGTGCGGGACCTGGGCGTAGGCCCAGACCGGGTTGAGGCCGTCGGCCGAGCGCGACGGGTCGGCGACGTACTGCTGCCCCACCAGCACGAACGGTCGCTCCGGCATCCGGCCGGCAGCGATCGCCTGCTCGCTCGATGCCACCTCCGCGATCGTCCCGCCGAGGTGCACGGTGCCCGCGCGCCCGACCTGCGGGTCGCGCCAGGGGATCCCGCCGCGTACTGCCAGGTCGAGCTTGTACGCCGCGGGTCCGAGCTGCCACCGCCGCATGGCCCGTCGTGGGCGCTGCGGCAGAGCGTCCCCGACGATGTCGGCGAAGCCGCCGGGGCTGGTGTCGAAGAGGGTGACGTCCGCCTCGGGCAGGTCGGCGCGGCTGCGGACCGTGACCCCTGTGACGACGGTGCCGCCCAGCTCTTCGAGGAGCCTCGCCATGGCGAGGGTGATCGAGTGCGAGCCGCCCTCGGCGACCGGCCACCCGTGCCGGTGCCCGCTGACCACGAGCATCGTGCCCACCGCCGAGGTGCCGGGCCGGTCGAGTGGCTGGAACGCGTGCGCGGCGCAGCCCGCGAAGAGCGCCCTCGCCTTCTCCTCCCGGAACGCTCGCGCGAGCACGGTCGCCGGCGGGGCGGCCCGGATCCCGAAGCCGGCCATCCGGAGCGGCCTCCTCGGCAGGCGAAGCAGCGGAGCGAGAATCTGGTCGGTGATCGAGTCGAAGTCGCGTACGACGGGGCCGAAAACCTGCTCCCAGCGCCGCCCGTCGGCGCCGACCCCGGCAGCCGTCGTCTCGACCGAACGGTGCAGCAGCGCGGCCTCGCCCTCATCGAGCGGATGGGCGAGCTCGATCTCGGGAAAGCGCCAGGTCAGGCCGTACCTCTCCAGCTTCAGCTCGCGGAAGAGCGGCGAGGCCACCCCGAGCGGGTGGATCGCCGAGCAGATGTCGTGGCGCAGCCCGGGCAGGGTCAGCTCGGCGGTGCGCGTACCGCCGCCGATGGTCTCCGCGGCCTCGAGGACAGTCACCCTCACTCCCCGCTGCGCGAGCACGATCGCAGCCGCCAGGCCGTTGGGTCCGGCGCCTACGACGGTCGCGGTGCGGGTCACGTCGACAAACTATTCGTTCAGGACCCGGTTGGCGACGGCAAAGGCGGTGTTGGCCGCCGGTACCCCGACGTAGATCGAGGTCTGCAGGAGCACCTCGATGATCTCCTCGCGGGTCAGCCCGTTGGTGAGCGCGGCGCGGAGGTGGAACTCGAGCTCCTCGAAGTGGCGCCCGGCGACCAGGGCGGTGAGCACGCCGATCGAGCGGTCCCGGCGGGCCAGGCCGGGGCGGGTCCAGATCGTGCCCCAGGCGTAGCGCGTGATCAGGTCCTGGTAGTCGCGGTTGACGTCGGTGATCGCGGCGGTGGCTCTGTCGACGTGGTCGTCGCCGAGCACCTGACGGCGTACGTTCATCCCGGCCGCGTAGGCCGGGTCCGAGGCCCGCACGTGGGAGGTGATCAGGGTGGCGACGGCGTGCGGCGCCTCGGCGGGGGCGAGGTGGCCGACGGCATCCAGGCTGACGAGCCGCCCGTTGCGCACCCCGACGGCGATCTCCTCGAGCGAGGCAGGCGGGGTCGGGGCGTCGTCGACTCCCGCGATCGCCAGGACCGGCGCAGCGATCTCGGCGAGCCGGCCGCGGACGTCGTACGCCGCCAGCGCCTCGCAGACCAGCGCGTAGCTCTCCGCGTCGGCGTCGCGCAGCGAGTGGAGCAGGGCACCGCCCCGGGCGGGCTCGCGCTCGAGGAAGCCGGGGGCGAACCAGCGCTGGGTGGAGCCGGCGATCTGGGAGGCGGTGCCGGCCTTGCGGACTGTCGCCGCCCGGTCGTGCCACCCCTCGGGCTCGCCGATCTTGGCGCCGGTGTTGGTGAGCACCGCGGCGCTCACCCGGGTGGGTGCGTCGAGCAGGAGCTGGAGGCCGACGGCTCCGCCGACCGAGTCGCCGGCGTAGGCGAAGGTGCCGTGGCGCTCGCCGCGGTCGGCCAGGACCCCGTCGACGCAGGCGAGCACGCCCGCCGCGAGGTCGGCCATGGAGAACACCTCGCCGGTGGGTGCGCCGTGGCCGTGGCCCGGGAGCTCCCAGCCGATGACGTGGAAGCTGTCCGCGAGCAGCTCGGCGGTGGCCGACCAGAGCGCGGTGATCGAGGTGCCCAGTGACGGGCCGACGACCAGGATCGGCTTGCTCGCGTCTCCGGCCAGCTCGACGGGGGTGATCCTCGGGGTCATCACAGGTCCTTCCAGATCTCGTGGGCGCGGGCGACCGCGGAGTCGATGAGGGCGTCGGTGGCGCCGAGGCTGGACTCAAGAGAATTGGCGTCGAGACCGGTCGCGGCATCGGTTCCGGCGAGTATTTCGCCTCCCACGAACCCGGTCAGCGACCGCTGCTCGGCCAGCAGGTCAGCCACCGCGGCCTCGGCGGTGGCGCGCATCCGGGCGGCGTCGACGCGGAGCCCGGCGAGGAGCTCGGTGGTCTGCGAGGCGGCGACGGCGCTGCGGCGGGCGAGGGTCGACAGGGTCTCCCACTCGACGTGCCAGGCACCGTCGGGGCGCTCGTCGACATAGCTCGCTGCCGCGGTGTGGAGGGTCGCGGCCAGCGGGGGAGCGGCGAGTGCGTGGCGACGGATGAGGACCGAGAGCACCGGGTTGGACTTGTGCGGCATGGTCGAGGAACCACCGCGTCCCTCACCGGCCGGCTCGGCGAGCTCGCCGATCTCCGGGCGGGTCAGCACAGTGGTATCGGTGGCGATCCGGCCCCAGGTGTCGGCCGCGGTGACCAGCGCGTCGGCGGCCGCGGTCAGCGGGGCGCGGTTGGTGTGCCAGGGGGCTCGCGAGGTCAGTCCGAGGTTCGTCGCCGCGGTCGTGGCCGCCTCCTGGGCGGCGGCCACGGGATCGCCGAGACCGCGGAGCCGGGCCAGGCCGACGACCGCCGCCAGGGTGCCGGCCGCGCCCCCGATCTGGGCGGGCAGCGACGTACGCGTCCGGCGGAGGGCCTCGGCGGCATCGCTCAGCCCGGAGAGCCAGGTCGCGGCCTTGAGCCCGAAGGTGATCGGCACCGCGTGCTGGGTCAGGGTGCGTCCGGACATCACCGTGGCGCGGTGGTCCCGGGCAAGCCCGACGAGCGAAGCGGCCTGCGCGCCGAGCTCGTCCTCGACGCGATCGAGGACATCACGCAGGCAGAGCACGAGCGCGGTGTCGACCACGTCCTGGCTGGTCAGGCCCTTGTGGAGCCACCGGGCGGCCTCACCGTCGAGCCTGCCACGCAGCAGCTTGACGAGGCCGATGACCGGGTTGCCCCCTGCCTCCGCACCCTCGGCGAGCCCCCGGACGTCGTCCGCGGAGACCAGGTCGGCCAGCGGCGTACGTGCTTGTGCCGGGGCGATCCCGGAGGAGACGGACGCGGCCAGCCAGGCCTCCTCGACCCGCACCATCGCAGCGAGATAGGCCGCCTCGGAGAAGAGATCCCCGGCGCGCTCCTCGCCGGGCCACAGCAGCGACATTCGACTCCTCAGCCGTAGGTGAGAAAGGTGGTCTCGCGGTCGCCCTGGAGGTGGATGTCGAACCGCAACCCGGTTGCGTCCGCCGATGCCACCAGGGTCGCACGCTCGTCCTCGGACAGCGACACCAGCAGGGTGTCGCCGGCGTTGGCGGGGTGCTCGGGCAGGTAGATCCGGGTGTGCAGCCTGTCGAGCAGACCTCGGGCGAACACGGTGAGAGCGAAGAACGGCGCCCTGCCCTCATCAGAAGCGCCCGGGAGCACCGTCGAGAACGTGTAGTGACCGCTCGGGTCGGTGTCGGCGCGGCCCCAGCCGGTGAAGGTCCAGCCGTCGCGGTGCAGGGAACCCTCCGCCTGCGGGATGTTGCCCTCGGCGTCGGTCTGCCAGATCTCGAGCAGCGCGTCGGGGATCGGGTTGCCGGCACCGTCGTAGACATGGCCGTGCAGCCGGATCGAGCCGGCGCTGCCCGGCGGTACGAGGTCGGCGTCGCCCTCGTAGGGCAGGGCGTAGCCGAAGAACGGGCCGATCGTCTGGCCAGGCGTCGGGACGGTGCTCACAGGTCGCCCTCCTCGGGCTCGGTCCAGGTGCGGCTCGGGCCGGTCAGGACGATGTCCCAGTTGTAGCCCATCGAGTACTCGGGGGTGGAGAGGTCGTGGTCGTACGCCGCGACGAGGGCGTCACGGTCCCGCTGGGAGGTGATCGACTGGTAGATCGGGTCGAGCGCGAAGAGCGGGTCGCTGGGGAAGTACATCTGCGTGATCAGCCGCTGCGTGAAGGCGCGCCCGAAGAGCGAGAAGTGGATGTGCGCCGGCCGCCAGGCGTTGATGTGGTTGCCCCAGGGGTAGGGGCCGGGCTTGATCGTCTGGAACCGGTAGCGACCCTCGGAGTCGGTGATGCAGCGGCCGACACCGGTGAAGTTGGGGTCGAGCGGCGCCGGGTGCTGCTCGCGCTTGTGGATGTAGCGACCCGCGGAGTTGGCCTGCCAGATCTCGACGAGCTGGTTGCGTACGGGGCGCCCCTCGCCGTCGGTCACGCGGCCGCTAACCGTGATCCGCTCGCCGATCGGCTCGTTGCTGCCGGCGATGGTCAGGTCGGCCTCGAGCGGGTCCACGTCGGAGTTCCCGAAGCACGGGGCCCACAGCTCGATGGTCTCGGGGTCGGCGTGGCGCGGGTCCTTGGTGGGGTGGCGCAGGATGCTGGATCGGTAGGGCGGGTAGTCCAGCAGGGGCTGACGTACGTTCTGACCCTCGGCGTCTGCCTCGATGCTGAGCTTCTCGAGCTCGGCGATCTCGGCCGAGAGGTCGGCTTGAGTCTCGGTGGTCGCTGTCACGTTCCGAACGCTAGGTGGCGGAGGCGTACGATGAAAGCACGGACTTCCGCTGAGCGAAAGGTCTGATGGAAAGAGGTGGGGCTCATGGCAGGTGGCAGCGGAGGGCGCACGGTCGCCTCGCGCGTCCTCGGTCTGATCGGCGCCTTCGACGCCGGCCATCGCCGGCTCACGCTCAGCGAGCTCGCCGCGCGCGCTGACCTCTCCCTCCCGACCGCCCACCGCCTGGTCGCCGAGCTGGTCGAGTGGGGTGCTCTGGTGCGGGACATGGACGGGACCTATGTGGTGGGGCGCCGGCTGTGGGACGCCGGCCTGCTCGCCCCGGTCGCGACCGACCTGCGCTCGGTCGCGGCACCGTTCCTCCACGACCTCTACGGGGCGACGCTGGAGACCGTCCACCTGGCCGTTCGCGAGGACGACCACGTGCTCTACCTCGAGACCCTGCGCGGCACCCGCAACGTACCCATCGTCTCCTCGGTCGGCTCGCGCCTGCCGATGTACTCCACCGGCGTAGGCAAGGTGCTCCTGGCTCATGCGCCCGAGGACGTACGCAACCGGGTGCTGGCCGGCCCGCTCAGGCCGTTCACCCGCCACACCATCACCACCCCCGGCCTGCTGCGGCGCCAGCTCGACCGGGTGATCACCGAGGGCTACGCGACCACCGCCGAGGAGATGACCCTCGGCGCCTGCTCGGTCTCGGTCCCGATCACCACCGGCGCAGGCGTCGTCGGCGCCCTCGGCATCGTCGTCTCCGACCTCCGCCGCAACCGCCTCCGCCTCGTCTCCGCCCTTCGTGTCGCTGCCCAAGGCGTCGCCCGCGCCCTCCCCTGAGTCCGGTAGTCGATCCGTCGTCCCCCGCTGGTCGAGCCGTCTCCGCTGGTCGAGCCGTCGTCCCCCGCTGGTCGAGCCGCCGGAGCCGCTAGGCGGAGGCGTGTCGAGACCAACACGGTCCGTCGGCGCTCGATGGCGCCGTGTTGGTTTCGACACGCTCGCTGGCGCTCGCGGCTCAACCAGCGGGAGCGGGCGGTGCCGGGGTGAGGTACCTTGCGCGAGTGACGATCCAGACCCCGAACGAAGACGTACGCCGCGCTGCCACCGAGCGCCTAGGAGCCCTCGCGACGCCTCCTGGCGCCTTGGGTCGCCTGGGAGAGCTCGCGGTCTGGGTGGCCGCGTGCCAGGGCGAGGTGCCGCCGCGGCCGGTCGAGAACGTACGCCTGGTGATCTTCGCCGGGGACCACGGCGTCGCCCAGCACGGGGTCTCGGCGTTCCCGCCGGCGATCACCGGCGCGATGGTGCGTACGTTCCTGGGCGGTCGGGCCGGGGTCAGTGCGCTCGCGAAGGCCCACGGCGTCCAGGTCCGGGTGCTCGACCTCGGTGTCGACGAGGAGTTCGAGGATCTCGACGCGACGACCCGCGAGGCGCTGACCCGGCACAAGATCCGGCGAGGGAGCGGCGCAATCCATCTCGAGGACGCGCTGACCGCCGAGGAGACCTCGCGCGCGCTGGAGGCCGGCGCCGCGGTGGCCCGTGAGGAGATCGCGGCCGGTGCGGAGCTGCTGATCAGCGGCGACATGGGCATCGGCAACACCACCCCTGCGGCCGCGATGGTGGCCGCCGGGCTCGGGCTTCCCGCCAGCGAGGTCACCGGTCGTGGCACCGGTATCGGCGACGACGCGCTGCGTCTGAAGGCCGACGTGATCGCCGCCGCCCTCGCTCGTGCCGGCGAACGCACCGCTGACCCGATCCAGACCCTCGCCGCGCTCGGCAGCGCAGACCTCGCCGCGACCACCGGCTACCTCCTCGAGGCCGCCCGCCAGGGCACCCCGGTCCTCCTCGACGGTCTGATGAGCGTCGCCTGCGCCCTGACCGCCGACCGGATCGAGCCCGGCGCTGCGGCCTGGTTCGCCGCCGGCCACCGCTCCACCGAGCCCGCTCAGTCGATGGCCCTGGAGAAGCTCGGCCTGGTGCCGCTGCTCGACCTCGACCTGCGGCTCGGCGAGGGCTCTGGCGCGGTCGCCTCGGTCCCAGTCGTACGCAGCGCTGTCGCCCTGCTGCGCGACGTCGCCCTGCTCTCCGAGCTCGCTCCTGGAGACCCTGCCTGATGCTCGTACGGGACGCCTGGCGTCTCGCGGTCGGCACGCTGACCGCGATGCCCGTGCCTCCTCCCGAGCAGGTCGACCGCCGTCGGGCCGCGGTGGCGATGGCGGTCGCGCCTCTGGCCGCGCTGCCCCTCGCACTGGGTGCCGGCGCTATCGCACTCCTGGGGCAGCTCGCCGGGCTACCGCACTCGGTCGCCGCCCTGCTCGCGATCGGCGCCGTCGTCGTCGGCAACCGGGCGCTCCACCTCGACGGCCTCGCCGACACGGTCGACGGGATGGCCGCTTCCTACAACCGCGAGCGCTCGCTGGCGGTCATGAAGACCGGCACCTCCGGCCCGGCCGGGGTCACCGCGATCGTCCTCGTCCTCGGTCTCCAGGTGGCGGCGCTGGCCTCCGTGCTGGACGGCGAGGCCGTACGCTCCGCGGTGCTCGTCGCCGTCGCCGTCTGCTCCTCGCGAGCGGCCCTCGCACTGTGCTGCACCCGCGGCATCCGGCCGGCGCGCGAGGACGGCCTCGGGCGTACGTTCACCCAGACCCTGCCACCCTTCGTCACCGTTCTCGTCTGGGCCGTCGTCGCAGCCGCGCTCGTCGGCGCCGGCGCCTGGGCCGGCTTGCCGTGGTGGAGAGGAGCCCTCGCCGTCGCTCTTGCCGCGGCCGTCGTCGGCGCACTCGTCCTGCGGGCGATCCGGCGGTTCGGGGGAGTGACCGGCGACGTCTTCGGTGCGGCCGTCGAGGCGGCGCTGGCGGTGCTGCTCGTCGCCCTGGCCTGACACCCCCCGCTGGTCGAGCCGGATTCGTGAGGAACGAGCGAATCCGTGTCGAGACCAACACGGTGCGCTCCGCGCTCGATGGGACCGTGTTGGTCTCGACACGCTCGGCCGCAGGCGGCCTCGCGGCTCGACCGACGGGGGAGGGGTTAGAGCTTCAGCACCCGTCCGGCGATGACGAGGTGCACCTCGTCGCAGGCCGCGGCCAGTCGCTGGTTGACCAGCCCGAGCAGGTCGCGGAAGAGGCGGCCCGAGCGATGGGCCGGCACGACGCCGAGGCCGACCTCGTTGGTCACCAGCACCACGTCGCCGTTGTCCCGGCCGAGGACCGCGGCCGCGTCGTCGACCAGCGCCGAGACCGCAGCGGTCGCCTCCTCCGAGGTGGCCTCCCACAGCCCGCGCGAGTCCATGACGGCGGTGAGCCAGGTGCCCAGGCAGTCGACCATCACCGCATCACCGGCCGCGAGACCGTCGGCCAGCGCCCCCGCGAGATCCCTCGCCTCGACCGTCCGCCACCCCTCCGGCCTCCGGGAACGATGCGAGGCCAGCCGTGCGGCCCAGTCGGGATCCGGCTCCTCCTCGAGCGTCGGCCCCGGCGCGACGTACGCCACCGAGGGCGCTGCCGCGAGCAGCGACTCGGCATGCCGCGACTTCCCCGACCGCACCCCACCCGTCACCAGAATCCTCACCGGGCCAGTCTCCCAGTCATCGCATAGCCTGCGACCCATGACCCCAGAGCGCATCGCGCTGATCTCGGACGTACACGGCAATCTCACCGCCCTCGAAGCCGTCCTCGCGGACATCGAGGCACGTGGGATCACCAGGATCTTCAACCTCGGCGACTACGTCGGCAAGGGCCCGCGAGGCCGCGAGGTCGCCGAGATCTGCCGGGAACGGTGCGAGGTCAACATCCTCGGCAACTGGGAGGACTTCCTGCTCGCCCCCGAACCCGACTTCGGCCGCGAGGCGGTCGGGCTGATGTGGTGGCGGCTGCAGGCGTGGGAGCAGGCCGAGTGGCTGCGTACGCTCCCGTTCTGTCACGACTTCACGATGAGCGGTCGCCGGATCCGGCTCTTCCACGCCTCCGAGGAGACCGTCCACCGCCGGGTCAGGTTCGATCACGACGAGCAGGAGTTCCTGGGCCTGTTCCAGAACACCGAGGCCACCGGCTTCGACCGGCCCGAGCCCGACATCGTCGGCTACGCCGACACCCACGACCCCTACTACGAGACCGACCGGGACCGGCGCACGGTCTTCAACACCGGCAGCGTCGGCAACTGCATGAGCGACCCGACCCCGGTCTACGTCATCCTCGAGGGCGTGATGGACAGCGACCAGGAGGCGCCGTTCGGCATCCAGTGGGTCCGGGTGCCCTACGACGCGGAGGCCGAGATCGCGTACGCCGCTGAAGAGGGCATGCCCGAGCTCGAGGAGTACACCTACGAGCTGCGGACGGGCTTCTACCGGGGCAACCTCAGGGACGGCGAGCAGCCGACCTACCACCGCAAGGGGTAGGTCGGCTCTTCGCCGTTCCTGAACCTGAAGCCGTCAACTGATCTTGCGCCGGTAGACAGCCATCGCGGCGACGTACGAGGCGACCAGGATGCCCACGCACCAGGCCAGCGCGATCCAGATGTCGTCACCGACCGGCTGCCCCGCGAAGAGCGCCTGGATGGTGTTGACGATCGAGGTGACCGGCTGGTTCTCGGCGAAGGCGCGCACCGGGCCGGGCATCGTCTCCGTCGGCGCGAACGCCGAGCTGATGAACGGCAGGAAGATCAGCGGGTAGGAGAACCCGGTGGCCCCCTCCATGGTCTGTGCCGCCAGCCCGGGGATGACCGCGAGCCAGGTCAGCGCCAGCGTGAGCAGCGCCAGGATCCCGGCGACCGCGAGCCAGGCGCCCAGGTCCGCCGAGGTGCGGAAGCCCATCACGAACGCGACGCCGAGGATGATCACCATGGTCAGCATGTTGGCCACCATCGAGGTCCCGACATGCGCCCACAGCACCGCCGAGCGGGCGATCGGCATCGACTGGAACCGCTCGAAGATCCCGCTCTTCATGTCGGTGAAGAGCCGAAGTGCGGTGTACGCGATGCCCGAGGCGATCGCCATCACCATGATCCCGGGGAGCACATAGTTGACGTAGTTGTCGGTGCCGGTCCGGATCGCGCCGCCCAGCACGTAGACGAAGAGCAGCATCATCGCGATCGGCGTGAGCGCGGTGGTGATGATCGTGTCAGGGCTGCGGGTGATGTGTCGCAGCGAGCGCCCCAGCAGGGTGCCGGCGTCGGCGAATGCGTGCTTGTTCATGCCTGTCCTCCTCGGGTGGAGCCGGTGAGCGAGAGAAAAATTTCTTCCAGCGAAGGCTGCTTCTCGACGTACTCGACCTTCGCCGGCGGCAGCAGCGCCTTGAGGTCGGCGAGGGTGCCGTTGGCGATGATCGTCCCGCCGTGCAGGATCGCGATCCGGTCGGCGAGCTGCTCGGCCTCCTCCAGATACTGCGTGGTGAGCAGGACGGTCGTGCCCTGCTCGGTGAGCTCCTTGACGACCTTCCACACCTCCAGCCGCGCCTCCGGATCCAGCCCGGTGGTCGGCTCGTCGAGGAAGATCACCGACGGCGACCCGATCAGCGACATCGCGATGTCCAGCCGCCGCCGCATACCCCCGGAGTAGGTCGCGACCTTCCGGCCTCCCGCCTCGACCAGGTCGAAGCGCTGCAACAGTCCGTCGGCGATGTCGCCGGGGGAGGGGAGGTGGCGCAGCTTCGCGACCAGGACCAGGTTCTCCCGGCCGGTCAGGATCTCGTCGACCGCCGCGAACTGGCCGGTCAGCGAGATCGCCTCCCGCACCTGCTGCGCCTCCTCGACCACCGAGGCACCCTCGACCAGAGCCGCGCCGGCATCCGGTTTCAGGAGCGTCGAGAGGATGCGTACGGCAGTCGTCTTTCCGGCCCCATTGGACCCGAGCAGCGCGAAGATCGTGCCCCGCGCCACCTCGAAGTCCACGCCTCGCAGGACCTGGTTGTCCTTGTAGGACTTCTCCAGCCCTCGTACGGAGATGGCTGCTGTCGCGCTCATGACTCGTCCTCCTTGTTGATGGTGTCGATGGCGTCCTCGAGCCGAGTGCGCTCCTTCTTGATCCAGGCGCCCTCGGAGTAGTTCCGGGCGAACTCCTCGACGAACTCGACCGGGTCGTCGCCCACGATCGCGCTCACCGGAGTGCCGTCGGCGGCGCTCTGCTCGAAGAGGTCGAGCAGGTCGCCACCCATCTGGGTGAGCACCTCGCCGTCGGCGATGCCACCGGCGTACATCAGGTAGCGCTGCACCGCGTCGTGCGCCTTGCGGTGGCTCGGGGGCAGCTGTGCCACGCGCGCTTTGTAGGAACGCCACCGGCGCTTCTGGTCGATGCTGCCGACCACGGTCTCGAAGATCGATCGGATGGACATCTCTTACTTCCCTTCTCGGAGGTTCTCCAGGCGCTCGGCCAGGAACCCCCACGTCGTCCAGAACTCGTCCAGGTACTTCTCGCCCGCCTCGTTGAGCGAGTAGACCTTCCGCGGCGGCCCCTTCTCGCTCGGCCGCTTCTCCACGTCCACCAGCCCGTTCTTCTCGATCCGGACCAGCAGCGCGTACACCGTGCCCTCGGCGATCTCGGTGAACCCCTGGCTCCGCAGCCAGGTCGTGATCTCGTATCCGTACGCCGGGTTGCCGGTCAGGAACGCCAGCACGATCCCCTCGAGCGTTCCCTTGAGCATCTCGGTCATCTGCTTGCCCATCGGGCACCTCCCCTCTGCCCATTTCCGGGCTACTCAGTAATGCTGACTACCAGTACATAGTAGCGCTGAGTAGTGGTTCGAGCGCAAGTCCTTATCGCGAGCAGAAATGCCAGCGG
>NZ_JBHVGB010000101.1:0-20847 GCF_042801335.1 Nocardioides sp. NPDC057577
GTGTTCGACTCAGCTGTCATCCGTCCTTCGGACGGTCACTCCGACGGCGTGGTGTCGCGGCTCGCGCCACCGCGGGTGCGGGTCACGACCTTGGGCGCCGGGGTCGAGGCGGTGCCGTTGCTGACGGTCGGCGCCTCCGACTTGGTCGCGGTCATCACCGCACCCTCGCCGGTGCTCACGACCTCGCGGCGGGCGCCGCGGCGCTGCCGGGTGACCACCTTGGGCTTGGAGTCGACCGGCTCGGCCGCAACCGGCTCGGCCACGATCGGCTCGGTCGCCTCGGGCTCGGTTGCCTCGGGCTCGACGGCCGGGGCGACGGGAGCGGGCTCCTCGACGACCGGCTCGGTCGCGACCGGCTCAGCTGCGACCGGCTCGGCTGCGACCGGCTCGGCTGCGACCGGTTCCGGCTTCGACTCGGTCGAGCTGCCGACGACCGCGGCCAGGACCGGACGACCGGTCGTGGCGGCACGGCGGGTGCGCGTACGCGTCGTGACCTTCGGCGCCTCGGGCTCGGCCGGGGCCTTCGGCTCGGCCGGAGTCTCGGCGGCCGGAGTCTCGGCGGGCGTCTCGACCGGCGTGGTCACCGGGGTCGACGCCTTGGACCGACGCGAACGCGTGCGAGTCGTGACCTTGGGAGCCTCGACCGCCACCGCCTCGGACGCCGCCTCGGACGCCGCCTCGACGGGCTCGGCGGCCGGGGCCTCGGCGGGGGTCTCGACCGGCTCGACCACCGGGGCCGATGCCTTGGACCGACGCGAACGCGTACGGGTCGTGACCTTGGGAGCCTCGGCGGGCTCGGCGGGGGTCTCGACGGGCTCGACGTGGGCGGCCGACTCGTCGGTCCGCTCCGTCTCCTGCGCGGCTACTGGCTCGTTCGTCTCGCTCTGTCCGGCCATGGCGGCGAACTCGGCGGGCGTGGGCGTCTTGGCGGACTCCTCCACGGGCTCGGCGCGGTGCTCGGTGCCGACCTCGTCCCTGCCCTTGCCCTTGCCACCACGGCCACCACGACGGCGCGAACGCGGCTCGTCGGGGGCGACACCGGAGGACTTGCCGGCCTCGACCGGGTGCTCGTGGATCACCAGGCCACGACCGGCACAGGCGTCGCAGTTCTCGGAGAAGGCCTCGAGCAGACCGGTGCCGATCCGCTTACGGGTCATCTGCACCAGGCCCAGCGAGGTGACCTCGGCGACCTGGTGACGGGTCCGGTCGCGGCCCAGGCACTCGACCAGGCGACGAAGCACCAGGTCACGGTTGGACTCGAGAACCATGTCGATGAAGTCGACGACGATGATGCCGCCGATGTCGCGCAGCCGGAGCTGGCGGACGATCTCCTCGGCCGCCTCGAGGTTGTTCTTGGTGACCGTCTCCTCCAGGTTGCCCCCGGAGCCGGTGAACTTGCCGGTGTTGACGTCGACGACGGTCATCGCCTCGGTGCGGTCGATGATCAACGAGCCACCCGAGGGCAGCCAGACCTTGCGGTCCAGGCCCTTCGCGATCTGCTCGTCGATGCGGTACGCGGTGAAGGCGTCGGCCTCACCGTCGTACTTCTCCACCCGCTCCTCGAGGTCGGGGGCCACCGACTGGACGTAGTCCTTGACGGTCTCCCACGACGAGTCGCCGGAGATGACCAGCTTGGCGAAGTCCTCGGTGAACAGGTCGCGGACGACCTTGAGGGTCAGGTCGGGCTCGCCGTAGAGCAGCTGCGGGGCGTTGCCGCCGGCGCGCTTCTCGATGTCCTCCCAGCGTGCCTTGAGCCGCTCGACGTCGCGAGTGAGCTCCTCCTCGGCGGCGCCCTCCGCGGCGGTGCGTACGATCACGCCGGCCGTGTCGGGGACGATCTCCTTCAGGAGGGTCTTGAGGCGGTTGCGCTCGGTGTCGGGCAGCTTGCGGGAGATGCCGGAGGTGGTGCCGTCGGGCACGTAGACCAGGAAGCGGCCGGCCAGCGAGATCTGCGAGGTCAGGCGGGCTCCCTTGTGGCCGATCGGGTCCTTCGTGACCTGGACGAGCACCTTCTGGCCGGAGGTCAGCACCGACTCGATCTTGCGGGGCTGGCCCTCCTTCCAGCCGAGCGAGGCCCAGTTGACCTCACCGGCGTAGAGCACCGCGTTGCGGCCCTTGCCGATGTCGATGAACGCGGCCTCCATGCTCGGCAGCACGTTCTGGACACGGCCCAGGTAGACGTTGCCGATCAGGCTGGTCTGGCTCTCGCGGGCGACGTAGTGCTCGACGAGCACCTTGTCCTCGAGCACCGCGATCTGGGTGAGGTCCTCGCGCTCACGGATCACCATGACCCGGTCGACCGACTCGCGGCGGGCCAGGAACTCGGCCTCGCTCACGATCGGGGCGCGCCGACGACCGGCCTCGCGGCCCTCGCGGCGGCGCTGCTTCTTGGCCTCCAGGCGGGTCGAGCCCGACAGCGCGGTGATCTGGTCCTCGCCGGTGCGGCTCTGGCGGACCTTGGTGACGGTGTTCTCCGGGTCGTCCCCGGCGTCGCCGGAGGCCTCCCCGGCCCGACGGCGGCGACGGCGACGGCGCGAGGACGTGCCGCCCTCGCCCTGGTCGGCGTCGGCGTCGGCGTCCTTGCCTGCCTCGTCGCTCTCGGACTCCTCGGACCTGTCCTCGGCGTCAGCCGCGTCGGAGCCGTCGGCGTCGCCGTTGGCACCCTTGCGCCGGCGGCGGCCGCCACGGCGGCGGCGACGACGGCCGTTGCCGCCGCCCTCACCGTCGTCGGCCGAGTTCTCGTCGGACTCGGTCTCGGTCTGGGTCTCGGACTCGGTGGCCTCGGGCTGCTCCTCGTCGGCGGCCTTCTCCTCGACGGGGGCGGCGCTGCGTACGTTGCGCTTGCGGGTCCGGGTCGGGGCCTCCTCCTTCGCAGCCTCGGCGGCGGGCTCGGCAGCGGGCTCGACGACGGGCTCGGTGGCGGGCTCGGTGGCCTGCGGCTCGTCCTCGGTCGGAGCCTCGACCGGCTCGGCGACGGGCTTCGGCTCGGCCGTCTTACGCGTACGCCGGCGGGTGGTCGTCTTGGTCGGCGCCTGGAACAGCACCGCGGGGGCCGGCGGACCGGCCTGCTCGGCCTCGGTCTCCTCGAGGGTCTCCTCGGCGACGTCCTCGGCGAGGGTCTCGACGGGCTCTACGACAGGCTCCACGACGGGCGCGGCAGCCTTCTTGGCGGCCGTCTTCTTCGTGGTGGTCCGCTTGGCGGTGGTCTTCTTCGCCGCCGTCTTCTTGGCCGGAGCCTCGACGGTCTCGGCGGGAGCTTCGGAGGTCTCGGCGGTCTCGCCCTCCGGCGCGGTGGTGGCCTCGGGGGTCTCGCCCTCAGCCGGCGCGGGGGCGGCGACCTTCTTGACCGTACGCTTCCGGGTCGTCTTCTTCGCCGCCGTCTTCTTGGCGGGGGCCTCGGCCGTCTCGACAGCCTCGGCGGTCTCGCCGGCGGGGGCCTCGACAGCCTCGGCCGGGGCCGCGGCGGCCTTCTTGGTGGTGCGCTTGCGCGTGGTCTTCTTCGCCGCGGTCTTCTTCGCGGGAGTGGTCTCGCCGGTCGCTTCCGCGTCGGTCGTGGGGGTGTCGGTCACCGGAGTCTGCGCTGATTCAGCGCCGTTCTCGGTGTTCTCGACAGTGGTCTCGTCGGCCATGCCGTTCTCCTCATCCAGGACCTTCACAGGTGCCGGATAGTCAGGTGCCGGGAAACGGGCGCTGCGCAGTATCTAACTTTTCCACGTAGCAGCCGCGTCGCGGCGCAAAGCTTGTCAGGGCGGCGGCATCCTCCGCAGCGGTGCGTCACAGGCAGCGGTTCGTCACCTGCCGCGGTCGCTCGGCCGTCCGGGACCTTCCCGGGCGAGTCGCTCTCACTGACCTGCTAGGCCTGCGTCGCGGTCTGGTGACGCCCTACCCCTGTGTGCCGGAGTGCGGCCCCGGAGGGCCCACGCCGGCGAGGCGTCGTCGGACTGTCCATTCCTCGGGGCGGGCCCGATTGTTTGAGCAGTCGTCTCGGAGTATCGCATACACCCTGTCAACAGACCGATATCCGGACGCTAACGAAACTCAGGGGAGCGTGGCTTCTTTCATCTGGCGCGACTTGTAGACGTTCACGATCATCACGCCGTCGAGCCATTCGGTGAGCCGCGCGGCCTCGGCCGCCAAGGCGTTGCGCCCGTCCTCACCGATGTCGTGGCGCACGATCGGCTGCACCCGGCCGTCCTCGTCCTGCGCCCAGGCCCCGACGATCCGACCGTCCCACCAGGCGGTGTTGCCGGCGTTGCCGTTGGAGTCGAAGAGGTACGCCACATCCTCGGCGCCCAGATAGAACCCGCGTTCCTTCCAGCCCATGACTGTGGGGTCGAGTGTGGGCACCAGCGCGGCCCAGGGCTCGATCTCGGGCTCCGGCGAGGTGGCGATCTGGTCGTCCGGCAGCACCCATCCGGTGCCACCGCCCTCGAGCCCGACCGCCACGGCACCGACCGCGGCGAGCGCAGCCCGCACGGCCGTCTTCGTGGACCCGAGCCACCAGACCAGGTCGGCCTCGGTGCCCGGACCGAAGGTGCCCAGCCAGCGTCGGACGAGGGCTGCGTACCCCTCCGCGGCGGAAAGCGGATCCGGCAGCTCGCCGAGCCACGACTCGGTGAGCGTCCAGGCCGGCTTGTTCAGCCGCCAGTGGCCGAGGTTGGTGGCCCGCATCAGGCGTCCCTGGGCGGCGAGGGTGCCGATCACCCAGCGCCCGATCGCGAACTCACCGCCCCACTTCTTGTCCGGCGCGCCCATCCGGAACCGGACGTCGAGCTCCGGCACCAGCTCCCGCAACTGCGTGGTCGTCCGCGGCTTCCCGTCGGCCAGCGCCGCCAGTGTCGCCGCGTACGCCTTCTCGATCCAGCCGTCCTGGTCCTCGTCGACGCCACCCGCGGTCAGCCACTTGTGAAGGTTCTTCTCCTCCCCTGCCGCCACCCGGGCCGAGGCGCTGCCCCAGACCGCCGGGATCAGCTCGCGTGGGAAGGCGAAGAGCGTACGCCGCATAGCCAGTTGCTTGACCAGGCTTCTGTCCTCGTAGAGCGCGCGCTCGACGTCCTCGACCCGGAGGTCCCGCACCCGCGCGTGCAGGGCGAGGTGGACGGTCGCGGCCTCGGTCGCGTGCCACGCGGTCATCGCCTGCGTCGCGGCGGCCACGTCGGCGTACCTGTGGACCGGGGCGAGCCCGTGCCTGCGGGCCAATCGCGCCCGGCGCTCCTGGTCGGTGACCGTTCTCATCGGCAGAGCCTCATCGAAGACACGCTAGTGGAGCGGGTCGCCGATCGTGCCGGAGTCCTCGTCGAAGACTCCCTGGCTGAGCCGGGTCAGGAGCGGCAGTCCGCCGTGCTCGGGGCCCACCTTCAGGCCGCCGATGCGCTCCAGGCCGGTGACGACGTCGTCGGGACGTACGGTCGGGGTGCCGTGCTTGAGCAGGAGCTCCAGCCGGGAGCCGCCTTCGCGGGGCGCCGAGCCGAGGCGTACGACCGCTCCTCGGGCATCGAACTCCCGCAGACCCTTCTTGGTCATCCGGGACACGATGACCTCCTCGGCGCCGAGGAACGCCTCGACCGCGGCCGCGGCCTCCTCCGGCGCCGTCGGGAGGTCGATGATCCACTCGCTGCCGGTGAGCAGGTCGGCCAGGGCACCCTTGGGCGAGGTGGCGGTGTCCACGACGTCGATCAGGTCGAGGCCGTCGGGCATGACCTCGTCCAGGGCAGCCTTGGTCGCGGCCGGGTCGACCGTCTCGCGCAGTCCCAGCTCGACGTACTCGGCCTCGCTCGCCGCTCCCGTCGGGGCCGCGCCGGCGTAGGAGATCCGCGGGTGAGGGTTGAACCCCGAGGAGTAGGCCACCGGGATCCGGGCCCGCGCGACCGCGCGCTCGAAGGCGCGGCTGAAGTCGCGGTGGCTGGTGAACCGGAGCCGGCCGCGCTTCGCGTAGCGGATGCGGAGACGCTGGACCGGTGGGGCCTGCTGTTCGGGCTGTTGACGCACGAAGTCGATTATGGCGGTCCCCGGGCACGATGACCCATCCGGCGAATGCAGAGCCAACGGAATGTAACGGCTTGCCTACGAAAAATGGGAGACTCGCGCGGTGACCCACCACAGAAGCAGGAAGTTCTCGGTACGCCTCAAGGAGCTGTTGCCGATCCTCGCGGTGGTCCTCACGGTCGGCGCCATCGCCGCTCTGACCGTCCTCGCGCCCCGGCTGAGCGACTCCAGGCAGGCCTCTGCGGAGGCCTCCTCCTCGCCGAGCCCCGAACCCGACGAGACCAGCCCGTCGGCCTCCGCCTCAGTGCTGTCCGAGCCGCTGCCGAAGTTCAAGACGCTCGACGCGCCGCCGGCGATCGACAAGGTGCCGAAGAAGCCGAAGATCGACCCGTGCGCGGTCCCGCGCAAGCTGAACGTGATGACCTTCAACATCAAGGGTGGCCGGGTCTCGCCCGGCGAGCTCGGCGGGATCGCGAGCGTGATCCGGGCCTCCGGCGCCGATGTCGTACTCCTCCAGGAGGTCGACCAGAACCGCCGCCGCTCCGGCAACGTCGACCAGCCGGCGATCATCGCCTCGCACCTGGGGATGCAGTCGGTCTTCGGCGCCAACGACTACATCACCGACCGCGGTGGCTACGGCACCGCGATCCTGTCGCGCTTCCCCATCGACGGCTACGACAACACCCACCTGCCCAACCGCGACGGCAAGGAGCAGCGCGGCGTGCTGCGGGCGAACATCATCGTCGAGGGCCAGCGCCTGGTCGTCTTCAACACCCACCTCGACCACACCTCCGACTCGCTGCGGCAGGCCCAGATCGGCGCGGTCATGTCCAAGGTCAACGCCTACGACGGCGCCAAGCTCCTCGGCGGCGACCTCAACGCCGGCGACGGCTCCGGCGTCCTGGGCGCCGCCCTGGCCACGCTGTCCGACGCCGGCGCCGCTCTCGGCGCGAGCCACGACGGCGGCGGCCGGGTCGACTACCTGCTCCCCAACTCCTGGCTCTCGGCCGGCGACGGCAACGTCACCCCCACCGGCCTCTCCGACCACCACGCGGTCAGCATCGACTTCGCGATGCGTGGCGCCGCGGACTGCTGAGTCAGTAACGCTCGACCGGCACGGCGCGCTCCGGCGGTTCGTACGCCTCCGGCCAGAAGTCGGTGACCCGGGTGATCCGCCCGTCAGCGATCTCGAGGAACGCCTGCGACTCCCCCGACTCCTCCCCCATGCGCCAGTCGAACCAGACCACGGCGCGCTCGTCGTCGGCGATCACCACCTTCGGGGTGAGGTGCCACTCCCCGGGGTAGGTCTGGTTGAACTCGAGGAACGACGCGCGACCGATGAGCAGCTCACGCGTCTGTGGCATGTCGTAGACGACGTCCTCGTCCAGCAGCGTCACCCAGGCGTCCCAGTCCCTGGCGTCGAGGAGCTCGAGATACCTACGTCCCAACGCACTGTTGTCCGTCATGGCCCGCAACCTATCGGTGGCCGGACGACCGCGTGGGACACTTCCCGCCGTGATCGAGTTGCGCCCTGCCGTTCTTGCTGACGTCCCCACGCTGATGGAGCTGTGGGAGGTGGCCGCGGAGAACGACTCACGGCCGACGGACTCGGCAGCGAAGGTCGAGACGCTGATCGCGCGCGACCCTGAGGCGTGCACCGTCGCGGTCACCGCCGAGGGCCGGGTCGTCGGCTCCCTGATCTCCGGCTGGGACGGCTGGCGCGCTCACCTCTACCGCCTGGCGGTCCATCCCGACGTACGCCGACACGGGCTCGCCCGCCGCCTGCTGGCCCACGCCGAGGACCGCCTCGTGGGTCTCGGCGCGAGCCGGATCGACGCGATGGTGCTGGAAGGCAACGACCTGGGCCAGTCGCTGTGGAAGAGCTCGGGCTACGAGTCCCAGTCGGAGTGGCGGCGCTGGGTCCGCCCGGTCGGCTGAGCGCTAATCGGTCGCCTGGATCGCGAGACCGGTCTACCTTCGGCGAGTGGACTTCCTGACCCCCGAAGACCTTCCCGCACCCGCCGGCTACAGCCACGTCGTGATCACCGATCCCGGCGCCCGGCTGATCGTGACCTCGGGCCAGATCGGCATCACCGCCGACGGCACCGTCGAGGAGGGTTGGGAGGCGCAGACCCGGCAGACCTTCATCAACCTCGGCGTGGCACTGGCCGCAGCCGGCGCGACCTGGGCGGACGTCGTGAAGCTGACCTACTTCGTCGTCTCCACCACCGAGCTGCCGCTGATCCGGTCGGTGCGCGACGAGTTCGTCGACGTCACGCAGCCGCCCGCCAGCTCGCTGGTGCAGGTCGCCGGCCTCTTCCGCCCCGACCTGCTCATCGAGGTGGAGGCCACCGCCGCCATCTACTGACGCCGAAGCCGGCACGCTGCAACAGCTCCGCGGCGGAGTGCCTCGGCATCAGCGAGGACGCCTGACCGTCCCGTCACTAGTCCGCATGTGAGGGATTGTGACACCCGAAGCCGCGCTGATCGCCGACACTTCCACACACATGCGGGAATGTGACGGCTACCCACCGAGGGCTGGTAGGCCACGGCACTCCGCGCATGCCCTGACCGGTATGTCATCATCCGCCCCATGTCGAACGACGCGCACCCCTCGGCGCCTGGCCCCAACCCAGCAATTTCACCATCGTCGAACCTCGAGAGACCCTCTCAGGCGATGGCGATCGTCGCGCTCATCTTGTGCTGCTTCATCTTCTTCCCGCTGGCACCGATCGTCGGCATCGGGCTGGCGATCGCGGTGCTCATCAGGTCCCGCCGGGGCCGCAACCATGGCACCAAGAAGGCGATCACCGGAATCGCGATCGGAACATCCGGCCTTGCCCTCATCGTCGGGCTCGTGAGTAGTGCTTGGTGGTTCACGACCGGTGCCAATATCGAACGCGACAGCATCGGAGCGGTGACGTCGAACGGTACGGCCTTGGTCACGGAGCTACAGATCGGGGATTGCTACATCGACCCAGGGCGGGGCGGTGTCAAAGGCGCACTCGGCATCGTCGACGTCGTCCCGTGTGCCCAGGAGCACCACTGGGAGATCTACCAGCTCGCCCCGATACCGGGCACGAGTTGGCCTGGGTACAGCGAGATCGAAGACCGCACCTACGCCTCGTGTCGCGCGGCATTCATCCGGCTCACTGCCGACAGCAACGATGGGCTCTCGCTGTCCACCTACAGCTTCGCGCCCACGGAGTACGAATGGAATGCCGGCGACCACTACGCGACCTGCATAGCGGGCAACGTCTTTCCCTCCACCGGTTCAATCAGCGACTGATCCGACAGGGACCCTCTACACGACCGACAGCGGGAGCAGCTTCTGACCGGTGGGGCCGATCTGGATCTCGGTGTTGAGCTCCGGGCAGACGCCGCAGTCGTAGCACGGGGTCCAGCGGCAGTCCTCGACCTCGATGTCCTCCCCGTCGGCGACGGCGAGGGCGTCTTCCCAGTCGGCCCAGAGCCAGTCCTTGTCGAGACCGGAGTCGAGGTGGTCCCAGGGGAGGATCTCGTCGTACTCACGCTCGCGGGTGGTGAACCAGTCGAGGTCGACACCGGTGCCGGCGAGGCCGGTCTCGGCGGCGGTCAGCCAGCGGTCGTAAGAGAAGTGCTCCGACCAGCCGTCGAAACGGCCGCCGTCGCGCCAGACCTGCTCGATGATTCGGCCGACGCGACGGTCGCCGCGAGACAGCAGGCCCTCGACGATGCCGGGCTTGCCGTCGTGGTAGCGGAAGCCGATCGCGCGGCCGAACTTCTTGTCGGAGCGGACCACGTCGCGCAGCTTCTGCAGCCGTACGTCGGTGGTCTCGTGGTCGAGCTGGGAGGCCCACTGGAAGGGAGTGTGGGGCTTGGGTACGAAGCCACCGATCGAGACGGTGCAGCGGATGTCGTTGCGGCCCGAGACCTCGCGGCCCTTGGCGATGACCTTCTTGGCGAGCTCGGCGATCTGGAGCACGTCCTCGTCGGTCTCGGTCGGCAGGCCGCACATGAAGTAGAGCTTCACCTGGCGCCAGCCGTGGCTGTAGGCGGCACCGACGGTGCGGATCAGGTCCTCTTCGGTGACCATCTTGTTGATCACCTTGCGCATCCGCTCCGAGCCACCCTCGGGGGCGAAGGTCAGACCGGAGCGACGGCCGTTGCGGGAGAACTCGTTGGCCAGGGTGATGTTGAAGGCGTCGACGCGGGTCGAGGGCAGCGAGAGCGACACGTTGGTGCCCTCGTAGCGGTCGGCCAGACCGGTCGCGACGTCACCGATCTCGGTGTGGTCCGCCGAGCTCAGCGAGAGCAGGCCGACCTCCTCGAACCCGGACTTCCGGATCCCGTTCTCGACCATGTCACCGATGGTGGTGATCGAGCGCTCGCGCACCGGACGGGTGATCATCCCGGCCTGGCAGAAGCGGCAGCCACGGGTGCAACCGCGGAAGATCTCCACCGAGAACCGCTCGTGGACGGTCTCGGCCAGCGGCACCAGCGGGTTGCGCGGGTAGGGCCAGGCGTCGAGGTCCATCAGGGTGTGCTTGCGCACCCGCCACGGGATGCCGGGCACGTTGGGTACGACGGCCTCGATCGCCCCGTCGGCGGCGTAGGCCACGTCGTAGAACTTCGGGACGTAGACAGCGCCGGAGACGGCCAGCCGACGCAGCAGCTCGTCGCGGCCGCCGGGGCGACCGTCCTGCTTCCACTCGCGCACGACCTCGGAGATCTTGAGCACGACCTCCTCGCCGTCACCGAGCACGGCGGCGTCGAGGAAGTCCGCGATCGGCTCGGGGTTGAACGCGGCGTGGCCGCCGGCGAGCACGATCGGGTCGTCGTCGCCACGGTCGACCGCGTGCAGCGGGATCTGGGCGAGCGAGAGCGCGTTGAGCATGTTGGTGTAGCCGAGCTCGGTCGAGAAGCTGAGCCCGAAGACGTCGAAGGCCTTCACCGGACGGTGGGCATCGACGGTGAACTGCGGGATCGGCCCCTGCTCGTCGCCCTCGCGCATGATCTTCTCGAGGTCGGGCCACACGGCGTAGGTGCGCTCGGCGGCGATCCAGTCGCGCTCGTTGAGCACCTCGTAGAGGATCTGGACACCCTGGTTGGGCAGGCCGACCTCGTAGGCGTCGGGGTACATCAGCGCCCACCGCACCTCGACCTCGTCCCACTTCTTGACGGTCGAGTTGAGCTCCCCTCCGACGTACTGGATCGGCTTGGACACCAGCGCCAGGCGCGGCTCCAGCCGAGGGAAGACAGAATCAGGAACGAGGTCGCTCTGGGCGACGGTCACGATGGGCACCTCAAAGCTCGGGAACGATCAACCCCAAGCGTACGCCGCTCCGCGACTCCCCGACCAAACCTCGCGCCGCGGGAGCCAGCACGAGCCGGCGGAGCCGAAATAGGCGTTGGGGCCGCCCCTACAGCGACCCCAACGCCTTCAGCTCAGAGCAGGTGGCTCAGAACAGCGTGGTGAGCAGCAGGTTCGGGGAACCGGTGCCCGGGTTGGTGACCACGTCGGGGGTGGCGGCGCCGGTCAGGCCCTCGGCGACGTCGGCCGGGGTGGCCGAGGGGTTCGCCTCGAGGAAGAGCGCGGCGGCACCGGCGACGTGGGGGGTCGCCATCGACGTACCGGAGATGGTGTTGGTCGAGCCGTCGTTCCAGGCCGAGGTGATGTCGACGCCGGGGGCGAAGATGTCGAGGCACTCACCGGTGTTGGAGAAGTCCGCAGCGGCGTCGGTGTCGTCGGTGGCACCGACGGTGATCGCCTCCGGAACGGCCGCCGGCGAGGAACCGCAGGCGTCCGAGCTCTCGTTGCCGGCCGCGACGGCGTAGGTCACGCCGTCGGCGATCGAGGCCTGGACGGCCGCGTCGAGAGCGGCGTCGTTGCCGCCACCGAGCGACATGTTGGCGACGGCCGGGCCGTCGGTGTGGTTCTCGGTGACCCACTCGATGCCGGCGACGACACCCTCGGTGGTGCCGGAGCCGTTGTCGTCGAGGACGCGGACCGGGACGATCGTGGCCTCCTTGGCCAGACCGTAGGTGGTGCCCGCGACGGTGCCCGCGACGTGGGTGCCGTGGCCGTTGCCGTCGGTCGGGTCGGTGTCGCCGTCGACCGCGTCGAAGCCTTCGCCGATGCGGCCGCTGAACTCGGAGTGGTCGGTCGCGACACCGGTGTCGATGATGTAGGCGGTCACACCCGCACCGGTCTGCTCGTAGTGGTAGTTCGAGTCGAGCGGCAGCGCAGCCTGGTCGACCCGGTCCAGGCCCCAGGTCGGGTCAGCCTGGTCACCCTGGGTGGTGTAGCGGTGGTTGGCCTGCACGTAGGCGACGTCCGGGTTGGAGCGGACCTCGGCGAGCGCGTCCTTGTCGAGCGAGGCCGAGAAGCCGTTGAACGCGGTGTTGAAGACCTCCCGTACGTCTCCACCGGCGTCGCGGGCGTCGCTGCGCACCGACTTGGACTCGGACTTGGCTACGTCGCTGCCGCCCTGCTTCTTCATCACGACGATGTACTGACCCTCGATCGCGGTCGAGGCGTCCGCACCGCGCAGCGGCGCCGGACTGTCGGCGGCACCGGCCGGGACGGCGAAGGCGATCGCCGAGGCTGCTGCTCCGACGGCGACGGCGGAGATGACCGCCGGCGCCTTGATGGCACGGTTCTTCATGGTTCGGTTCACGAACTGACTCCCGTCATCATGCGGCCCTGTGGGGCCACGGTGAACGCCCTGCGCCCTCCCTGCGGCCGCAGCCCGAAGCGTTCGGCCAACCACGTAATCACGTTACGTAGTGCCCGTAACGACCCAACTCTTCGCATTGCAGCAACGTGCAGATACCAATGATGAACACCTGTAAACAGCCCATAAACAAGGCATGAAAATGTCTCTGACAACGGCAGACCGGGCCGCCCGCGTTACGCAGGCGACCCGGCTGAGGTGTTGACGGTGGTGAGATCAGGCGATCGAGGTGTCGTCGATCAGGAAGCTGGTCCCGAGGGAGGAGTCCTCGGTGCCGGTGAACGTCAGCGTGACGGTGCTGCCCGCGAAGGACCCGAGCGAGAACGACTTCAACGAGTACGACGAGCTCGCGTTCAGGTTCGAGTACGTCGCCAGCGTCGTCGAGCCGACCTTGACGGTCAGCTTGTCATAGGCCGTCGAGGTGGTCGTCTCGTTGGTGATCACCCGCAGGTAGAACGACAGGGTCTTGCCGGTCGTGGGCAGGGTGACCGACTGCGACAGCGTGTCGGTGTGGGCGGAGCCGTAGCCGTTCAGCCACGCCTTGTAGGAGCCCGAACGGGCCGGGGCGCTGCTCGAGCTGTCGATCACACCCGAGGAGGAGCTCCAGCCGGTCGCGCCCGACTCGAAGCCCGGGTTGGTCAGCAGGTTGCCGGTGGTCGGCGGGTCCGTCGGGTCGGTGCCACCGCTCCACAGCGAGTAGAGGAGGCGGTTGGGTGAACCGGTTCCGGGCGAGGTGACCACGCCGGTGGTGGCGTTGGAGTTGATCGCCGAGGCGACGGCGGAGGCCGATGCCGTCGGGTTCGCCTGCAGGTAGAGCGCGGCCACACCGGCGACGTGCGGGGTCGCCATCGACGTACCGGAGATCGTGTTGGTCGCGGTGTTGGAGGTGTACCACGCCGAGGTGATCGAGGAGCCCGGAGCGAACAGGTCGACGCACGAGCCGATGTTGGAGAAGCTCGACCGGGCGTCGGTGTTGGTCGTCGAGCCGACGGTCAGGGCCCCGGCCACCCGGGCGGGCGAGCCGTTGCACGCGTTCGCACCGGAGTCGTTGCCCGCGGCCACGGCGTAGGTGACGCCGTCCGCCATCGAGCTGGTGACCGCGGAGTCGAGGGTCGAGGAGACCCCGCCACCGAGCGACATGTTGGCGACCGCCGGACCGGAGGTGTGGTTGGAGGTCACCCAGTTCACACCCGCGATCACACCGGCGGTCGTGCCGGACCCGGAGGCGTCGAGCACGCGGACGGGCACCAGGGTGACGTTCTTGGCGACCCCGTACGTCGACCCGCCGACGGTGCCGGCGACGTGGGTGCCGTGGCCGTTCTCGTCCTCGGTGCTGGACCCGATCGCGGTGTAGCCGGAGGTGACCCGGCCACCGAAGTCCGCGTGCGTGGAGCGGATCCCGGTGTCGATGATGTACGCCTTCACACCCGAGCCGGTGTAGTCGTAGTGGTAGTTCGAGTTCAGCGGCAGGTTGCGCTGGTCGATCCGGTTGAGCCCCCACGTGGGGTTGGCCTGGTCGCCGCTGGCCTTCACGACCTGGTTGGCCTCGACGTAGTCCACGTCGGGGTTGCTGCGGAGCGCGTCGAGCGCGTCGGCGTCGAGCGTGGCGGAGAAGCCGGTGATCGCCTTGTCGTAGGCGTACTTCACCGAGCCACCCTTCTCCTTGGCGAGCGCCCGGGCGTCGGCGGCGTTGGCCTTGGCGGCCGCACCGTTGCCCTTCATCACGACGATGTAGGAGTTGTCGATGGCCGTCGACTTCTCGGCACCGATCAGCGGTGCCGGACTGTCGGCTGCGCCGGCGGGACCGGACATGGCCAGGATGGTGGTGGCGGCGCCGACGGCGGTGGCCGTCGCTGCTGCCAGTGCGCCGAGACGCTGGATTCTGTGGGGTCGGTTCACGATTACTGCTCCCGTCGTCAAGCAGCCTCGGGATGAGGGCTGCAAGGGGTAACAGATGCCCTGTAGGGCAACCGGGAGGGAACGTAATCGAGTTTAATTTCGATGAAACGCGACATCTTTTCGCACTGCAGCAACCTGCAGGCGATCACGCGAGCGGAGGTCCTGAAGTGGTCCGGACCGGTCCAGACCGGTGCGACGCGAACGGGCCGAGATGCCGAGCAGGAGACCCACCGCCAGCAGCGCCGCGATCATCGAGGAACCGCCATAGGAGATCAGAGGTAACGGCACCCCGGTGACCGGCATGATGCCCAGGCACATCCCGATGTTCTGGAAGCTCTGGATCCCGAGCCAGCATACGATCCCGGCAGCTGCCACCCGCCCGAAGAGGTCGTCAGTACGCGCCGCGATCCGCAGGCCGCGCCACAGCACGACACCGATCAGCCCGATCACCAGCAGCGAGCCGACCAGGCCGAGCTCCTCCCCCACGACCGTGAAGATGAAGTCGGTGTGCTGCTCGGGGACGAAGCCCGCGCGGGCCTGCGATCCCTGGAACAGGCCCTGCCCGAAGATGCCGCCGTCGCCGATCGCGATCCGCGCCTGCTGGACGTTGTAACCGGCTCCGCGAGGATCCAGCGACGGATCGGTGAACGCCATGAACCGGTTGATCTGATACTGCTTCAGCACCCCGGTCGCGACCACCGTCGTAGCACCCGCCACCCCGGCCAACGCCAGCAGCGCCAGCCATCGCCGCGGTGTCCCCGCGGCCGCCAGCACGCAGAAGACCGTCACCCCGAGCACCAGCGTGGTGCCGAGGTCGGGCTGGAGCAGGACCAGGACGATCGGCACCGCCGCGACCAGGATCATCGCGACCACGTCGCCCAGCGACACCCGTGCCCGCCAGCGGCCCTCGCTGCGCTCGGCTAGGACCAGCGCCATCGCGATCACCACGGCCAGCTTGGCCAGCTCCGAGGGCTGGACCTGCACCGGCCCGAGATTCACCCACGACTTCGACCCGTTGACCGTGGAGCCCATCACGAGCACCAGCACCAGCCCGACCACCGCGGCCAGGTAGACCACGGGCGTCAGCAGCCGGACCCAGCGGTGGTTGGTCGCGACCACGCCCACCATCATCACCAGCCCGGCGGCCACGTTGATCGCCTGTTTGCGCAGGTAGGCGGTGGTGTCGCCACCGGTGATCGCGTCGCGGTGGATGGTCGCGGACCAGACCAGCAACACCGACAGCGACACCAGGACCAGGACCGCACCGAGAAGGATCAGGTCGATGCGGCGTACGAAGGCCATCACGTCGTTCTTCATGAATCCGTCTCCTCCGCTCAGTCCTTGGGAGCGACGATCGAGCCGTCGGCGCCGAAGGCCGGCAGGTTCCTCGGCGGGTCGATGCCCGTGATCATGGCCTTGTTGGGCCGGACCTCGGCACCGCCCTCCTCGATCCCGTAGAGCGACTCCCACAGCTTGCGTACGGAATCACCGACCGATCCCGAGCCGGTGCCACCTTGGGAGATGGTCATGATCACGACGTACTTCTTGTTGTACGACGCGACCCATCCGGTCGTCTGCTTGCCGGTGACCTCGGCGGTGCCGGTCTTGCCGCGCACCTTCACCTCGTCGAGCGGGAACCCGCCGAACTTCCACGCCAGCGAGCCGGCGCGCGGGGTGCCGAGGAGCGCCTCGTTGACGTAGTCGATGCTCTTGGCCGACATCTTGACCTTGCCGACGACCTTCGGGTCGATCTTCTCGACCACGGTGCCGTCGCCGCTGACGACCGCCTTGCCGATCCGGGGCTCGTAGAGGGTGCCGCCGTTGGCGAGGGACGAGTAGGCCCGGGCCAGCTGGATCGGGGTGACCATGGTGTCGCCCTGGCCGACGGAGAAGTTCACCGCGTCGCCGGTGCGGTAGTAGTTGCCCTCGATGCAGAACTCGTGGGCGAACAGCTGCAGGAACGGGGTCGGCGCGTTGTCCTTCTCGTCCATCCGGCAGTAGTAGCCCTTCATGGCCTCGTAGTACTCGGCCTTCCACTTCCGGTCCGCGATCCGGCCCGACGACTCACCGGGCAGGTCGATGCCGGTGCGCTTGCCGAAGCCGAACGCCTTGGCCGTCTCCACCAGCGGGTCCCTGGCCTTGACGTCGGCCGGGTTGGAGCCGTACTTCTGCCAGTAGTTGACCCCGATCTGGTAGAAGAACGTGTTGCAGGAGACCTCGAGCGCTTTGGCGAAGTCGATGAAACCGTAGGCGCCAGACTCGTAGTTCTTGAACCAGCGGTTGCCGACCTGGAGACCGCTGGAGCAGTTGAGCCGGGTGTCTCGGCTGTATCCGTTGTTGAGCGCACCCACCGTCATGAACGGCTTCCAGGTCGAACCGGGCGCGAACTGACCCTGGGTCGCCCGCGGCAGCAGCGGGTAGCCCGCCTTCTCGGAGTAGAGCCGGTCCAGCTGCTTCTGGGTGATCCCGCCGACCCACTCCTCCGGGTCGTAGGTCGGCTGGCTGGCCATCGCGACCAGCCGGCCGGTCTGTGCCTCCATGACCACGACCGAGCCCGAGTCGGCCTCGAAGTTGCGGCCGGTGATCTTGTCGAAGGTGCCGCGGGCGGTCTCGATCGACTCGGCCAGCAGCTTCTCCGCGCGGCCCTGCACCTTGGCGTCGATGCTGGTCACCAGCGTGTCGCCGGGCTGGGAGGCGACCGAGTCGCCGCGCCCGATCTCACGGCCGAGCGAGTCGACGGTGACGGTGTCGTAGCCGGGCATCCCGCGCAGCCACTGGTCGTATTGCTTCTCGACGCCGGAGCGACCGACCATCGAGGTGATGTTGAGCGACTCGTCGCCGCGCTCCTTGGCGTTGTCGTTCTCGTCCTCGGTGATCGGGGAGAGATAGCCCAGGACGCCGGCGGCGTTGATGCCGAAGGGGCTGGGATAGGAGCGGAGCGTCTGCTTCTCCGCGACCACCCCGGGGAAGTCCTCCGGCTGCTCGAGGATGCGCAGCGCGGTCGACTCGGAGACGTCGGTGGCGATCGGGACCGGCTGGTAGCGGGTGCCGGACCAGCTGGCGATCGCCTCACTCTGCTTCTTGGGGGACACGTCGACGGCCTTGGCGACGCGAGCCATCAGCGTCTTTCTGTCGTCGTCGTCGAGGCCGTCGAGCACGCCCTGATCGAGGCTGACCACCCAGGCGGAGCGGTTGGTCACGATCGGCCGGCCCTGGGCGTCGACGATGATGCCGCGCACCGGCTGGCGCACGATCTCGCGCTTGGACTGCGAGGCCGCCGCTGCCTGATAGGCGTCGCCGTGGCGTACCTGGAGGTAGAAGAGTCTGACCCCGAGCGTGGCCAGCAGCGAGAAGACGAGCGCCTGGATCACGATCAGCCGCAGCCGGCTGACCTGGGCGGTGGAGAGTCGACTCCGGGGCACTAGAGATCTCCCTTGCCGATCAGCCACAGCAGCGCCGGGATGAGCAACGGCGCCAGCAGCAGGTCGTAGCCCACGCTGATCGCCACGGTCGGCAGTAGCGTCAACGGCGCCTCACCGAGGATCAGGCCGCTGACCGCGAAGATGCTGACCCCGATGAACGCGCAGGTGGCCACCGTCGCCATCACGGTCATCGCGTTGGGACGGCCCTGGCCACCGTGGCTGCTGCCCTCGCCGATGCTGCCTTCGCGGACGCGCCCGGCGACGTAGCCGACGATCAGCAGCGCGAGGGCCCACCGGCCCGCGGTGTGGTCGGCGGGCGGCGCCAGATCGAGGAGTACGCCGGCGGCGAACCCGGTCACCAGACCGGCCTGCCCACCGCGGGAGAGCGCGACCGCGAGGACGACCAGGAGCGCCAGGTCGGGGGTGATCCCGCGGATGGCGAAGGCCGGCGCCACGCTCAGCTGGAGGACGACGGCGATGACGACCAGCATGCCGACCAGGACGTTGCGCAGCACCGGTGCGGCGCTCGAGGCACGGCCTTCCATCTCGCTCATCGCAGCTCTCCTTCCGGTGTGATCACGGCGCGGTCGCTCATGGTGCCGTTGGGCACCACCACACCGACGACGTCGAGCGAGCCGAAGTCGACGTACGGCTTGATCCGGGCCGTCTGCGAGGAGTCGCGCACGCTCTCGGCGGTGTCGGTCACCTCGCCGATCGGCAGCCCGGAGACGTACGGAGCGGCTCGGCCGTCACCCCAGGTGATGACCGTGTCGCCCTTGAGCGGGACGGTGGAACGGTCGACGAGGTCGAGTGTCAGCAGACCCGATCCGGCGCCGCCGGCGACCACGCCGGAGCCACGGACCATGCCGACCTGGCCCGACTTCTTGCCGCTGCGGTCGGCGCCGCCGACGCGGCCGCCGACGACCGAGGCGGCGTCGACGATCAGCAGGACCGTCGCCGAGGTCTTGGTGACCCGCAGCACCCGGCCGACCAGGCCGTCGCCGGTCACGACCGACATGTCGGACCTGATCCCGGCGGCGCTGCCGGCGTCGATGGTGACGGTGCGGCGGAAGGTCTGGGCGGGGCCGTAGGCGGTCACGCGCGCCGGCACCATGGAGTAGCCGAGGTCCTCGGCGGCGCGGGTGATCGACTCGTACTCGGCGAGCTTGGCCCGGCCGTAGTCGGTGACCTCGACCTGGCGGCGCAGCGCGGAGTTCTCGGCCTCGAGCTTCGCGACCCGGTCGCGCAGGTCGTCGCGGGTGTCGAACCACTCCGGGATGCCGGTGAACGGACGGGCGACCAGGGCAGCGCCGGTCTCGAGCGGGGAGATCACCTCGCCGACCGCGGCCCGGGCCGGCTCCAGGGCGGGGGTCTGGTCGAGCGTGGCCAGCGTCGCGCAGCACAGGATGAGCGCGATCAGCCAGGAGCGCTTCGGCCCCCCGCCGCCGGGCTTGGTCTCGAGGCTGCCGCGGCGGTTGAGCCTCTCCCGCGGCGTACGGCCCATGGGTTTGGGGCCTTTGCGTTGTTCCAGCCCTTTGCGCAGACGTTCGCTGGGGCGGGGGCTCAGCAACGACACGTCACCATCTCCTGTTCTCGTTCACGAGGACGGGGCGGAGCACGTCGTAGTCCTCGACGCAGCGGCCAGCGCCCATCGCGACCGAGGTCAGCGGCAGCTCCGCGACGTGGACGGGCATGCCGGTCTCGTGGCGCAGGCGCTCGTCGAGCCCGCGCAGGAGGGCACCGCCGCCGGTCAGCACGATGCCGCGGTCCATGATGTCGCCGGCGAGCTCGGGTGGCGTCTGGTCGAGGGTGGAGCGGACCGCGTCGAAGATGTCGTGCAGCGGCTCCTCGATCGCCTTGCGCACCTCGGCGCTCGAGACGGTCACGGTGCGCGGCAGGCCGCTGACCAGGTCGCGTCCCCTGATCTCGGCCTCGGGCTCGTTGGGCAGCGGCCAGACCGACCCGAGGGTCATCTTGACCTCCTCGGCGGTGCGCTCGCCCAGGAGCAGCGCGTGCTCCTTCTTCAGCCAGGTCATGATCGAGTTGTCGAGCTGGTGGCCGGCGGTCCTGATCGACTGGCTCGTCACGATGCCACCGAGGCTGATCACCGCGACCTCGGTGGTGCCGCCGCCGATGTCGACGACCATGTTGCCGGTCGGCAGGTGCACCGGGAGCCCGGCGCCGATCGCGGCCGCCATCGGCTCCTCGATGATGTTCACCATCCGGGCGCCGGACTGGTAGCCGGCCTCCTTCACCGCGCGGATCTCGACCGCGGTGATCCCGGACGGGACGCAGATGACCATCCGCGGCTTGGCGAAGTAGCGGCGGCGGTGGACCTGGTGGATGAAGTAGCGAAGCATCTGCTCGGTCGCCTCGAAGTCGGCGATCACGCCGTCCTTCAGCGGCCGCAGGGCGACGATGTCGTCAGGCGTACGTCCCAGCATCTTCTTGGCCTCATGGCCGACGGCGACCATCTCGCCGGTGTTCTTGTTGAGCGCGACCACACTCGGCTCGTCGACAAGGACACCCTTGCCGCGAACGTAGACGAGTGTGTTTGCGGTGCCGAGGTCCACCGCCATGTCACGTCCAATGATGCTCGCCATACGTCCTCGCGTTCCCGGGGCGCCGCGTCGGGGATCTGTGCTGCAGGATACGGGCCTCCCGACGAGGCTACGAAGGTCCGAGCCTCAATCCGGAGAGGCTCGCCGAAACCGCAACGATACGGGGTACGTCCGCGGCGTCGAAGCCGGGGATACCTGGTTTCGGACACCATTTCGGACACCGTCGAAAGACCGCAAAAACGACCGATCGCGCCGGTGGATCAC
>NZ_JBHVGB010000102.1:0-20572 GCF_042801335.1 Nocardioides sp. NPDC057577
TCGCCGGCCGCTTCGCGGTCCTTGACTCGGCACCCGATCGAGAAAGATTTCGCCTGTATCGGGGCGGCGGCGAGAGAGTGGCGCGGAGTTCACGTTGCTTGTTCGCTGACTGCGTAACTGTCGTCTGAACAGCATAAACAGGTCGCCTGATACTGGTCGTTCGCATATAATAACCGCTATGTACGAGACCATCGACCGCCTCCTTGACGGGCCATCACCGGGTGCGTCCGAGGGTGAGCTGGTCGACTGGATCGCTCGCCTCGAGGCAGTGAAGTGCACCGCCGAGGCTGTGCAGGCAGAGGCGGCGGTACGTCTGGAGGAAGCCGTCCGCGAGCGTCAATCGGCGGCTGGTGTTCCTGCTCGCAAGCTTGGTGAAGGGGTGGCCTCCCAGGTTGCGTTGGCGCGGCGGGCCTCACCCGAACGCGGCGCGAAGCTGCTCGGGTTGGCGAAGATCCTGATCACCGAGATGCCGCACACCTTCGCGCTCATGAAGGCCGGACTGTTCTCCCAGTGGCAGGCCACCATCCTTGCCCGCGAAACGGCGTGCCTCTCGGTGGAGGACCGTCGCGTCATCGACCATCAACTCTGCGGTCCTGGACCCGACGGGGAGATCCCCAAGGTCGTCTCGATGGGACTACGGCAGCTCGAGAACGCCGCAAAGAAGCTCGCGATCAGTCTCGACCAGGCCTCCGTCGTGGCCCGTGCCGCCAACGCCGTCAAAGACCGTCGGGTCAGCCTGCGGCCGGCACCGGACACGATGACCTGGCTCGGTGCGCTATTGCCGGTCAAGGACGGCGTCGCGGTCTTCGCGGCCCTGGATCGGGCAGCCAAGGCTGCCCACGCAGCGGGTGATGAGCGGACCCGGGGCCAGGTCATGGCCGACACCCTCATCGACCGGGTCACCGGCCGCGAGAGCGCCGGTGCCAAGCCCCGGATCGAGGTCAAGATCGTGATGACCGCCGACGCCCTCACCAACGACGCGGACCAGCCCGCCATGGTCGAGGGCTACGGACCCGTCCCCGCCGCCTGGGCCCGCGAGTCACTCAACGATGCCGAGGTGTTCGTCCGCAGACTGTTCACCGCCCCGGCCGGGCAACTGGTCGCGATGGAGTCCCGCTCACGGAAAGCACCCGACGGGCTGGCCGAGTTCATCACCACCCGCGATGGTGGGACCTGCCGCACCAACGGCTGTGATGCCCCGATCCGCAACATCGACCACATCCAACGCCACACCGACGGCGGGACCACCAGCGCCCAGAACCTCCA
Organism: Nocardioides sp. NPDC057577; assembly: GCF_042801335.1. NCBI lineage: Bacteria > Bacillati > Actinomycetota > Actinomycetes > Propionibacteriales > Nocardioidaceae > Nocardioides > Nocardioides sp. NPDC057577. The sequence continues at coordinate 1,267 of NZ_JBHVGB010000102.1, forward strand.
AGGGCTCTGCGAACGATGCAACCAAGCCAAAGAAGCCCTCGGCTGGCAGGCCAGACCCGGACCCGACGGCAGCATCATCACCACCACACCCACCGGGCACACCTACACCAGCCCACCACCCGACACCTGGGCACCAGACCCACCGCCCCTGTCCCGGGGAGAACTCCGACTGCGCGATCTGATCCTCAATCACTCCCTGGCGGCCTGACGCCAGCCTTCAGGGAACTCTTTTCGGATCGGTGCTTGACCTTGACGCTGCGTCAGGGCCGCACGCTTCTTCCATCGGCCCCACCAGGGACCGAAACAAACACCGAAGAAGGAGCACCACCATGAACAACCTCCTGACCCGCCTGATCGGTGACAAGAAGGACTGGAAGCGCATGGAAGCCCGCGCGGCCGAGCTCCCCGCCGACTACCGCACCGTCTACAGCGAGATGAAGAGCTACATGTGGCGCTTCACCGCCGGTGACGGCATGGACATCGTCGCCATCCTGCGCGAGGTCCTCGACCAGTTCGAGACCGAGGCCGCCGCCGGCCGCAGCGTCATCGACGTCACCGGCACCGACCTGGCCGCGTTCTGCGACGCCCGGCTGCCCGAGCAGCAGGACGCCTACCGGAACAAGCTGCGGGCCAACCTCAACGAGGTCGCCCAGAAGCTCTCGTGAACCCGGCGATGCTCACCCGCATATCCCCTGTCGCGAGCCGAGAAGGCCGCTCGCGACAGGGGATGCGTTCTTCGCGGGTCGAAATGTCCGGATAAGACTGTGGTTCACCTCGTCCGCGTGGTCCACTGTGACGCACATCTCATACGGCCGATCGTGGCGGCTGCCCTGCATGCTGGAGGAACACAGTGAACGACTCGGCCCTGCTCTCGGTCGGCCTCCCCATCGCCTTGGCCATCATCATGTTCGGACTGGGCCTGAGCCTGACCCCGGGAGACTTCCGCCGGGTCGTGCGCACTCCGCGAGCCGTCTTCGTCGCGCTCACGCTCCAGATCGTGGTCCTGCCGATGATCGCGTTCGGGCTCGTCGTGGTCGCGGACGTGGATCCGCTGATCGCCGTCGGGGTCATGCTGCTGGCAGCGTCGCCGGGCGGGACCACGGCGAACCTGTTCAGCCACCTGTTCCGTGGCGACGTCGCGCTCAACGTGACGCTGACCGCGGTCAACTCGGTGCTCGCGGCGGTGTCGATCCCGTTGATCACCAACGCGGCGATCAGCTACTTCGACGCGGGCGACACCTTGGGACTGCAGTTCGGCAAGGTCGTCCAGGTCATTGCGATCGTTCTGATTCCGGTCGGCATCGGGATGCTGGTGCGGAGCCGGTCGGCGACGTTCGCCGCCCGAGCTGACCGTCCGGTGCGGATCTTCTCGATCGTCGTACTGGCCATGGTCTCGGTCGGCGCGATCCTCGGGGAGCGGGAGAACATCGCCGACTACCTGCGCGAGATCGGCGTGGTCGTGACGCTGTTCTGCTGTGCGAGCCTCTGCCTCGGCTACCTCGGCGCTCGGGTGTTCCGGCTCAGCCAGGCGCAGGCGATCGCCACCTCGATGGAGGTCGGGATCCACAACACCACCGTGGCCCTCACCATCGCCCTCAGCGTGCTCGACAACACGACCGTGGCGATCCCGGCCGCGGTCTACAGCATCGTGATGTACGTCCTCGCCACCGCCTTCGGCTTCCTCATCACCCGCTCGCGCATCGCCCGCAGCTCCACACCGCAGGACATCACCACCTGAACTCCTACTCCCCCGCGAGCAGCGGAGCGATCCGGTCGACGACCACGTCGATCGGCGCCGCCGACCTGGTGACGCGGGCCATCATGATCGCGCCCTCGAGCGAGCTGATGGCCAGCACAGCGAGATCGTCGGCCTCCCGCTCGGCGTGACCCGCGCTGACGAGCAGAGCCGCGAGCGCACCCTGCCAGTCGGCGACGATGCCGCTGACGACAGGCGCCAGGTCAGCGTCGTGGTGGGCCTCCTGCATCGCCGCCCCGACCGGGCATCCGGCCGCGAAGTCGGTGTCGACGAGCTGCGTACGGTAGTGCTGACAGATCGCTGCGAAGACTCTCTCGGGGCCGACGCCGGCAGTGACCGCGTCGCGCAGGTTGCCGGTGACGGTCTCCCCCGCCCAGGTGAGCGCGTCGGTGATGAGCTCGCGACGACCTCCGGGGAAGTGGAATCCCACCGAGCCCCGGGGACCGTTGCTGTGCGCCAGCACCTTGGCCACCGACGTACCGGCGACGCCGTGCTCGCGCAGCAGGAGCGCCGCGCTGGCGACCATCCGCTGCCTGGTGTCGGTCCGCAACCCCATGTACTCATCCTTCGATACTCGCTACTATGCTACGCCACATAGCATATCAAAGGAGACGGGCATGCGAGAGCTCAACCTGATCAAGCCCGGCCAGATCGGCTGGGTCGAGAAACCCGACCCGGTGCTGGTCGACCCGACCGACGCGCTGGTGCGGCCGTTCGTCGCGAGTCGCTGCGACGGCGACGCGCTCCCCCTACACCTCCATGGGATCAAGCATCGGGCGATGCAGGCCGCGATGAGGTCGGGAGTGATCGACCCGACCGTTGCCGACATCATCGGCAAGGAGCCGTTCGCCGGCCCGTTCGGCATCGGTCATGAGGCGATCGCCCAGGTCACCGCCGTCGGCGAGGCGGTGACCGACAAGCGGGTGGGCGACATCGTCGTCGTCCCCTGGGCCGTGTCCTGCGGCACCTGCTACGAGTGTCGCCTCGGCCTGACCGCGAAGTGCTCGACCTTCCTGCCCGCCAGCCCGGGACGTACGCTCTCGTGCTTCGGCTTCGGGCCGATGTCAGGCTCCTGGGGCGGCGTCATCTCCGACACCCTCCGCATCCCGTACGCCGACCACATGCTCGTCCGGGTCCCCGCCGGCGACGACCCGCTGCGGGTCGCTTCGGCCGGAGACAACCTCACCGACGCCTGGCGCGGGGTCGCCCCGACTCTCGCCCAGCGACCGGGTGGTCGCGTCATCGTCATCGGCGGCGGCGCGCAGAGCATCGGCCTCTACTCCGCCGGTCTCGCCGTGCTGCTCGGCGCGGAGCGGGTCGACTACTTCGACGATCGCGACAGCCGCCTGGAGATCGCCGAGAGCTTCGGGGCGACCGCGCACAAGGTCGACGGGACCCGCCGTAGGTCGCAGATGCCCCGGATCACGCAGCGCTACGACGTCGCCGTCGAGGCCTCCTCGACCGGCCAGGGTCTACGCGACGCGCTGCGCGCGCTTCGTCCCGGTGGAATCTGCACCGGCAACGGCTACTACCTGGGGGCGAACACCCTGCTCCCGGTGATGGACATGTACGCCACCAGCGCGACCCTCCAGGTCGGCGTCTCCCACGTCCGACCGCACCTGCCGGAGATGCTCGACTTCATCGCCCGCACCGGCTTCGAGGCCGAGCGTGTCACCAGCCTGCTCGCCGACTGGGACGACGCCGTCGAGGCCTACCCGGCGCACACGACCAAGGTCGTGCTCCACCGCGACCCCCTCGACCTCGCCTGACACCCGGCCGTCCTTCGGGACTCAGTCGAGCATCTCCTTCGGCAGTCCGACCTGTCGGCAACCAGCGACCGAAACCTCGGGCGGCGGCCGGATCGCGTCCTCGGCGTCGGCCCGACGCGGGAACGAGTACCAGGCTCCGACCGCGCCGAGGGCCAGGAGGAAGAGGCAGACCAGCGTGAAGGCCGAGTTGACCGCACCGACACCGTCGGCCGGGACGCTCGCAGCGAGCACAGACTCACCGAGACCGGGCGGAAGGATCGCGGTGAGAAGGGTGAGGGCGACGGCGAGACTGAGTACGTTGCCCGTGTTCTGCAGCATCAGGCGCGTGGCGTTGACGACACCCAGCGCGTCCTCGGGCGCCCGCTCCAGAAGGACCGTCGCGTTGGTGCCGATGAAGAGCCCGGTCGCCAGGCCGACGATCGCGAGCGTCGCCATCACCATCCAGGTCAGCTCGAGATGGATCGCGAGCGCCACCAGAGCGACGCCACACGTACCCACCACCGATCCTCCGGACATGATCTGATGCGGCGTCCAGCGGCGCGAGAGCCAACCGAGGGTCAGTGAGGCACTGATCATCCCGATCGGCATCGGCAGCAGCATCATCCCCGCCGTCCCCGGGGCGACGCCGACGACGCTCTGGAAGTAGAGGCTGGCCAGCACGACCAGCGGGAACCGTCCGGCCCCTGTGAAGAAGCCCGCGAGGAAGAGCTTCCCGACCCGGCGCATGACGGCGACGTCGAGCACCGGAGCCGTCGCGCGCCGTTCGACGAACAGCAGGACCGGGACCAGGACGACCGACCCCACGACGCATCCGATCACCAGAGGATGCAGCCACCCGAGGTCGGTCAGCGACGTGATCCCGAGGGTCAGCATGACCACGCCGACCATGATCACCAGGTTGCCGGGGAGATCGAGACCGACGGCGCGCTTGTCCACCACAGGTCGCGGCAGCAGCAGATGTCCCGCCACCAACGCGGTCAGACAGACCGGCACGTTGAACCAGAACACCCACTGCCAGCCGACGTGGTCGACGATCAGCCCGCCGAGCGTCGGCCCAAGCAGGTTGGCGGTGGGGAACGAGGCGGCGTACAGGCCCATCGCGCCGCCCAGGGACGAGCGGGGGAAGGCCTGGTGGATGAGGGTGGCGCCGTTGCCGATGAGCACCGCGCCGCCGATCGCGGCGACCACACGGAGCCCGATGAGGACCTCGACGTTCGGAGCGAAGCCGGCCAGCAGGCTCGCCAGCGAGAAGAGGACCAGCCCGCCCAGGTAGAGGCTCCGCTGCCCCCAGACATCGCTGAGGCGGCCGAAGAGGAGCAGGCAGGCGGTGTTGGCGACCATGTAGGAGAGCAGGAGCCAGCTCCCCTCCGCCGAGCTCACCTCGAACTCCCGGCTCAGCGTCGGCAGCGCGACGTTGAGAGAGCTCGCGTTGAGTGCCATCACCGCGCTGACCAGGCAGACCACGATCAGGGTGGAACGCGCAGCGGCACTCACCTCAGTGGGTTCGGACTCGCTCATTCCACCTCCTGCGCCGTCCGAGACGGCGCCGCCTGCGTCGTACGCCACGGCACGACCCTGCGCCGGACGAGGTGTCACGAGAAGAAAGTCCGATATCCGGATTGTGACCCTTGACACACTCGTTTGGCGACCCAATGATGAATCTCATCCTAGAGCGTGATTCTAGATTGAGCCACCAACATCGGCGACCGACACCCGGTCGCGGACACGAACTGGAGGGTCCGACATGAGAGCACCAACTGGGTCCGCGAATGAGCCGCTTCTGCGCATCGAGGACCTCCACGTGGAGTTTCGGACCGGGGGCGGAACGGTCGAGGCGCTCAACGCCGTCGACCTCTGGATCGACGCGGGCGAGACCGTCGCCGTCGTCGGCGAGTCCGGCTCCGGCAAGAGCGTCACGGCGCTCGCCGTGCTCGGCCTGCTGGGCAACGGCCGGGTCAGCGGCGGTCGGATCACCTGGGACGGCAGGGACATCACCGGAGCCGACAACCACGACATGCGCGGCGTGCGGGGCAAGGACATCTCGGTGATCTTCCAGGACCCGATGACCTCGCTCGACCCCCTCTTCACGATCGGGCACCAGCTCGTCGAGGCCTACCGGATCCACCACGCCGTCTCGAAACGGAAGGCACGCGAGCGCGCGGTCGAGCTGCTGGACCTCGTCGGCATCCCCGAGCCCGAGACCAAGTTCAAGGCGTACCCCCACCAGCTCTCGGGCGGCCAGCGGCAACGGGTCATGATCGCCGGCGCGCTGGCCTGCGACCCACGCCTGCTCATCGCCGACGAGCCGACCACCGCCCTCGACGTCACCGTGGAGGCCCAGGTCCTGGCGCTGATCCGCGACCTCCAGGACCGAACCGGGGTCGGGCTGATGCTGATCACCCACGACATGGGCGTGGTCGCCGAGATGGCCGACCGGGTGGTCGTCTTCTACGCCGGGCAGGTCGTCGAGACCGGCACCGCGGACGAGATCCTCGACCGGCCGCAGCACCCCTACACCCAGGCGCTGCTCGATGCGATCCCGCGACGCGACACCCCGCGCGACCAGGAGATGCCGGCGATCCCCGGCGCCGTGCCCGCCCTCAACGAGATGCCCAGCGGCTGCCGCTTCGCCACCCGCTGCTCCGAGGCCGGCCCCGAGTGCGAGACGTCCCAGCCGCTACGGGACATCGCCGGCCGACAGGTCCGCTGCTGGCGTCCGGACGAGGAGCGCGCCCTCGCGCCGATGGCGGAGGTGGCCCGATGATCGTCCCCGGCGCCGCTCCCCTCGTCGAAGCACACGGTCTGGTCAAGCACTTCGGCGACGGCAAGGGCCTCCTCACTCCGCGTCGTCCACCTGTACGCGCCGTGGACGGTGTCTCCCTGACCATCAAGCGCGGCGAGACCCTCGGACTGGTCGGGGAGTCGGGCTCCGGGAAGTCGACCCTCGGGCGTCTGATCCTCCGGCTGATCGAGCCGACCAGCGGCTCGGTCACCTTCGACGGTCAAGACATCGCCGCGCTCTCGAAGGGCAGCCTGACGCAGCTCCGCAAGCGGATGCAGCTCGTCTTCCAGGACCCGTTCAGCTCGTTCAACCCACGGATGACCATCGCGCAGGTGCTGACCGAGCCGATGATGGTCCACGGCATGAGCGACAGGGCCGGCCGCATCAAACGCGCCAAGGAGCTGCTCGACCTGGTCGGCCTCCCCTCGTTCGCGCTGGAGCGCTATCCCCACCAGTTCTCCGGCGGCCAGGCGCAGCGCATCGGGATAGCCCGAGCACTCGCCACCGACCCCGACCTCATCGTCTGCGACGAGGCGGTCAGCGCCCTCGACGTCTCCGTCCAGGCGCAGGTGCTCAACCTGCTCAAGGAGGTCCAGCGCGAGCTCGGGCTCTCCTATCTCTTCATCGCGCACGACCTCAACGTGGTGCGCTACATCTCCGACCGCGTCTGCGTGATGTATCTCGGCAAGCTCGCCGAGGTGGCTCACGCCGACGACATCAGCGAGCGGCCGAGACATCCCTACTCACAGGCTCTGATGGCGTCGATCCCCTCCCCCGACGCCCATCACCAGCTGCGTACGCCACTTGCCGGCGAGATCCCCAGCCCGCGGCGGCCCCCGGCCGGCTGCCGGTTCCACCCACGCTGCAGCCAGCGCGTCGACGGCTGCGACCGCAACGAGCCGGAGCTGCTGACCATCGGCAGCTCGAGCGACGCCCGAAGCGTCGCCTGCCACCTCTTCGACCCCACTCCCGCGAGGTGATCGCATGCTTCTCTACGCCGGACGACGCCTGACCTACGGCCTGCTCGTGCTCGCCCTGGTCGCCACTCTGGTCTTCCTCATCATCCGACTGATCCCCGGCGACGCGGTGCGGCTCCAGCTGGCCGACGCCCCCGGCGTCACCCAGGCCCAGATCGACCAGCGCACCGCCGAGCTCGGCTTGGACGAGCCGCTCCTGACCCAGTTCGGCCACTTCGTGGGCGGGCTCGCCCAGGGGGACCTGGGCGACTCGTTCGACGACGAACGCCCCGTCACGACCAAGATCCTCGAGCGCCTTCCCGCCACCCTCGAGCTCGGGCTGCTGGCCATCCTCTTCGGCATCCTGCTCGGCGTGCCGTTCGGCATGCTCTCGGCGATCCGGCATCACAGCGTCGTCGACAACGTCATGCGGTTCCTGGCGGTCATCGGCATGTCGCTGCCGAACTTCTGGCTGGCTCTCCTTCTGATCACCTTCCTGGCACTCTGGTTCGGCTGGTCCCCACCCCTGGTCTACGCCTCTCCCACCGAGGACCTCGGCCAGAACCTCGTCCACATGGCGCTCCCGGCGATAGCCCTGGGCGCTGCGACGATGGCGAGCATCGCCCGGATGCTGCGCTCCTCGCTGCTGGAGGTGCTCGGCTCCAACTTCATCCGCACCATCCGCTCCCGCGGCGCGTCCGAGCGCGTGGTCGTGCTCAAGCACGCCGGCCGCAGCTCGCTGATCCCGGTCTTCACGGTGCTCGGCCTGCAGGTGGGTCACATCCTCGGCGGCACCGTCATCCTCGAACGGATCTTCGCCATCCCGGGGATGGGGTCGCTGATCTTCGAGGCGGTCGGGCAGCGCGACTACCCGGTCATCCTCGGCTGCGTCATCTTCTACGGCGCCATCTTCATCCTCGTCAACGTCGTGGTCGACCTGCTCTACGCGGTCATCGACCCGCGGATCCGTTACGAAGGAGCCTCGGCATGAGCATCGCCATCTCCGGGACCGCGCGCGCGGCCCGCCGACCACGAGCCCGCAGCGGCCTGCGCCGGTTCACCAGGGAGCAGCCCCTCGGCGCCGTCGCCCTCTTCCTGATCACACTCTTCGTCGTGGTGGCCGTCCTGGCGCCCTGGATCGCCCCGTACGACCCGCTCGCCCAGGACCGGGTGAACCTCCTGACCGCTCCGGGGGTCGGAGGGCATCTCGCCGGCACCGACGAGCTCGGCCGGGACGTCTTGAGCCGGTCGCTCTACGGCGCCCGGACGTCCCTGTTGATCGCGGTCGCCACGCTCGCTCTCGGCGGTGCGATCGGCCTGGTCGTCGGTGTCGTGTCCGGCTACTTCGGCGGCACCTGGATCGACTCCGTGCTCCAGCGCATCATGGACGCGCTGATGGCGATCCCCTCGATCGTGCTGCTGCTCTTCGTGGCCGCCCTGCTCGGCCCGAGCGTACGCAACACCGTGATCGCCCTCAGCCTGCTGGTGATCCCCTCGATCAACCGCGTGGCCCGGGGCGAGATGCTCCGCATCCGCGAGGAGCCGTACGTCGAGGCCGCCCGCTCGGTCGGCTGCGGCACCCCACGGATCCTGATCCGCTACGGCCTGCCCAACCTGATGGCCCCGCTCTTCGTCATGGGCTCGCTGCTCTTCGCGGTCATCCTCATCGCCGAGTCCGCGCTCAGCTTCCTGGGCATCGGCACCCCGCCGCCGACACCCTCGTGGGGCCGGATGCTGAGCGAGGGACGCAGCCAGCTCGAGATCGCCCCGTGGATGACCGTCGTTCCCGGCCTGATCCTCTCCGTGTCCGTCCTGGCGTTCAACCTGCTCGGCGACGCCATGCGCGACTTCCTCGACCCCAAACAGCGCCGCTAGCCCCATCCCACCCAAGGAGTCCGTGATGTCCCACCCCATGCTTCGCCTCTCGAGATCACAGGCCCGGACCGCCGGTGCGGTCGTGGCCGCTGCCTGCCTCGCCCTGACCACCGCCTGCGGCGCGGGCGGAACCGCCTCCGGCAAGGGCAAGATCGTCGAGGATGCCGGACCGCCCCAGGACGGCGGCATCCTGCACACCGCGGCCACCGCCGACGCGCCTTCGCTGGACATCCAGAAGGAGGCGTCCTACATGACCCACGTCGCGGTCGGGACGGTCTACAGCCGCCTGGTCGCGCCGAAGACCGGCAAGGACGTCACGTACGGCTCGAGCGAGCTCGAGGGCGACCTGGCCGAGAAGTGGTCGAAGTCGGAGGACCTGAAGACCTGGACCTTCAACCTGCGTCAGGGCGTCAAGTTCCACGACAAGCCCCCGGTCAACGGCCGCGAGTTCACCTCGGCCGACGTCAAGTGCACCGTCGACCGGATCAAGACCCTGCCCGGCCACCAGCTCGGACTGGTCGCCGGCGTCACGAAGGTGGAGACCCCGGACCCCTACACCGTGGCCTTCACGCTCGCGTCTGCGAACACCGCCTTCGACCAGACGATGGCCAACCCGTTCATGGCGATCCTTCCCTGCGAGGGCACCAAGGGCGAGTTCAACCTGGCCGAGGAGGCGATCGGCACCGGCCCGTTCGTCCTGAAGAGCTGGAAGCGCGACCAGGAGCGCGTGATGGAGAAGAACCCCGACTACTTCATCGAGGGTCTCCCCCACCTGGACGGCATCCAGACCACCGTGCTCCCCGACGCCCAGGCCCAGATCGCCGCGCTGCGCAGCGGCAAGCTCGACATGATCGCCTCGCTCTCCACCGAGAAGCGCCAGGTCGACCAGCTCCTCAGCCAGATCGACGGGCTGCAGCTGCGTACGGAGAAGGGGATCACCCAGACCCGGGTCTTCATGAACGCCGAGAAGGGGCCGTTCAGCAAGCTGGAGGTCCGCCGCGCCGTCGCGCACGCGATCGACAAGGAGGGGATGATCAAGGCCCTGAGATCGGGCGGGACGCTCACCGGTCCCATCTCGCCGACCCTCTTCGGGGCGCTGCCCCAGGACGAGGTCGACGGGCTGCTGGAGTACGACCCCGAGAAGGCCAAGAAGCTCCTGGCAGACGCCGGCTACCCCGACGGCTTCTCCGCCGACCTGGTCGCCACCGACGGCTACGGCGAGACCATCCTGCGCGAGGCCCAGTGGGTCCAGGAGGACCTCGCCAAGATCGGCATCAAGCTGACCATCGACCAGCAGGACTACGCCACCTACGTCAGCTCGACCTGGCCCGAGACGAAGTACGACATCATGTACGGCCTGCAGACCCCGATGCTGACGGCCGACGAGTACCTCACCTCGGAGTACACCAGCACCGGCACCCGCAACTGGTCGAAGGTCGACGACCCGGAGCTCGACAAGATGGTCGCCGCCCAGCGCGTCGTCACCGACGAGGCACAGCGGGAGAAGGCGCTGCAGGACATCGAGCGCTACATCATGGAGAACGTCTCCACGCCGCTGCCGCTGTACGCCTACGACACCCAGACGCTCTACTCGGGCAAGGTCCACGACTACTACCCGCACCCGGACTACTCCTCCCGCGAGCTCCAAGACGTCTGGATGGAGCAGGAGTGAGCAGCGGCCCTCCCGTCCAGGATGAGCACCGCCGGGACGACTCCTGCCGCATCGACGCGATCTGGGACGTCGGCGGGGCCCCGCCTCGACCCGGGGAGCCGGTGGAGGTCACCGATGGCGTCCACCTGCTGCTCGCGCCGAACGCCAACCACTGGACGTACGAGGGCACCAACACCTGGATCGTCGTCGGGGAAGGTCGGGCCGTGGTCATCGACCCCGGTCCGACCGACCCCGAGCACCTGGACCGGATCGACGAGGTGGTGCGCGGGGCCGGTGCCCGCGTCGAGACGATCCTGCTCAGCCACCATCACGGCGACCACTCCCAGGCCGCGCATGCGGTGGCCGAGCGCTGGCAGGCCACCATCAGGCCACGGGTCCAGCACGGGACCATCCCCGACGGGACCCGGATCGACCTGGGCCGACGCACCGAGATCCGCACTCTCGCCACCCCCGGGCACACCTCGGACGGGGTGAGCTTCTCGCTCGGCGACCGCCGCGTGATGCTCACCGGGGACACCGTGCTGGCCCGGTTCAACCCCTACATCTCGCACCCCGACGGCACCATCGCGGACATGCTCGGCTCGATGGCCCGGATCGCCGACCTGGTCGACGACGACTGGATCCTCCTGCCGGGGCACGGGCCGGCGGTGCGTGAGCCCACGACGTACCTGCGTGCTCGGATCGCCGACCGGCAGCGACGGATCGACCAGGTGGCCGCGCTGCTGGCCGACGGCGTCGCCCGCGAGCACGTCTCCGACCACGTCTACGCCAAGGTCGACGACCAACGTCGTCCGGCCGCCAGGGCCTCGGTCGAGGCCATCCTCCATTACCTCGACACCCGCGCACCGCGGAAGCGGGAGAAGGGCAGCACCAGATGAGGCAGCACACCATGAGAACGGCAACTCCCGAGGTCTCGCCGCAGGCGCGGTTCGCGCCACGGGCGACACCGGAGACCCAGCCGTACTGGGACGCCACGGCCGCCGGCAGGCTCGATCTGCCGAAGTGCCGTCCCTGCAACCAGGTCTTCTTCTATCCGCGCTCCTCCTGCCCGCGGTGCGGCTCCACCGATCTCGAGTGGGTCACCTGCTCGGGCAGGGGCATGCTGCACACCTACATCGTGTCCCACCGTCCCGCACCGGGCTTCCCGGTGCCGACCGTGATCGCCGTGGTCGAGCTCGAGGAGGGGCCACGGATGATGACCAACCTGGTCGATGCGGATCCGGACGAGCTCGAGCTCGACATGCCGGTGGAGGTGCGCTTCGAGCAGCGCACGGACGTCGCCGTGCCCGTCTTCGCCCCGATGAAGGAGAACGCCTGATGAGCCGCGACGTCGTCATCATGGGTGCCGCCGAGACCGACATCGGCAAGCTGCCCACCACCTCGACCCTCGAGCTGCACGTCGAGGGCGCCCGTCGGGCCCTCGCGGACGCGAACCTGACCAAGGACCAGGTCGACGGCATCGCCTCGGTCTCCGTCCCCGGCCCGATCCAGGTCGCACACAGCCTGGGGATCACCCCGACCTATGTCGACGGCACCGGCGTCGGCGGCGCCTCGTTCCTCTTCCACGTACGTCACGCGACAGCGGCGATCAAGGCGGGCTACGCCGACGTCGTGCTGGTGACCCACGGCGAGTCCGGCCGGTCCCGGGTGGGCGCACCGATGCACCCCCGCGCCAACGACTCGGTGATGGCGCAGTTCGAGATGCCGTACGGGATCACCGGTCCGCCGACGAGCTTCACCGTGCCCGCCCGACGGTTCCTGCACGAGACCGACAACACCCTCGAGCAGCTCGCCGAGGTCGCGGTCGCGCAGCGGCGCTGGGCCGCCCGCAACCCTCGGGCGATGTTCCGCGATGAGATCAGCGTCGACGACGTCCTCGGCGCCAAGATGATCGCGGACCCGTTCACCCTGCTGATGTGCTGCCTGGTGACCGACGGCGGCGGCGCCCTGGTCGTGGCCTCCCGCGAGTTCGCCGAGGCGCACGGGAGCGACAAGCCGCTGGTCCACATCCTCGGCACCGGCGAGGCGGCCACCACGCCGCTGATCTCGCAGATGGAGGACATGACCCGCTGCAAGCAGTTCACCCTGTCCAGCCAGGCGGCGTTCAAGGAGTCGGGCATCTCCCAGGCCGACATCGACCACCTGATGATCTACGACGCCTTCGCCCACGTGCCCCTCTACGGCCTGGAGGACATGGGCTTCGTCGGCCGCGGGGAGTCGGGTGCGTTCATCGCCGAGGGCAACACCTCCCCCGGCGGGTCGCTGCCGCTCAACACCAACGGCGGCGGCATGTCCTACACCCACACCGGCATGTACGGGATGTTCGCGATCCAGGAGTCCGTACGCCAGCTGCGCGGCGAGGCCGCCGCGCAGGTCGACGACGCCGCCACCAGCCTCGTGCTCGGCAACGGCGGCATGTTCATGAGCGCGGCGACCCTGATCCTCGCCAACCGGCCCTGAACAGGCCCTCAACCAGCACTGACCCCACCACCCGAAGGAGCAGACCTATGGCAAGCACCGACCGACAGGTAGTCATCATCACCGGCGCCGGCCGCGGCCTCGGCCGCGCACATGCGCTCGAGTTCGCCCGCCGGGGCGCCGCCGTCGTCGTCAACGACCTCGGCGCCGGACTCGACGGCACCGGCAAGGCCGACGACCCCGCGCAGCAGGTCGTCGAGGAGGTACGCGCGCTCGGCGGCGAGGCGATCGCCAACGGCAGCGACATCAGCGACCCGGAGGGCGCCCAGAAGCTGTTCCAGGACGCCCTCAACGAGTGGGGCAGGGTCGACGTACTGGTCAACAACGCCGGGATCCTGCGCGACCGGATGCTGGTCAACATGTCGATCGACGAGTGGGACGCGGTCGTCAAGGTCCATCTGCGTGGCACGTTCGCGCCGATGAGCGTGGCCGCCCAGCACTGGCGCGAGCTGTCCAAGCAGGGTGAGGACGTGGACGCCCGGATCATCAACACCACCTCCTCCTCGGGCATCTACGGCAACCCGGGGCAGATCAACTACGGCGCCGCCAAGGCCGGCATCGCGGCAATGACCGTCATCGCCGCCCAGGAGCTGCGCCGCTACGGCATCACCGTGAACGCGATCGCCCCGGCGGCGCTGACCCGGATGACCGAGAACCTCAACCCCAACCGGCCCCAGGTGGCCGAGGGTGAGTGGAACCCGGGCGCACCGGAGAACGTCTCCCCCGTGGTGGCCTGGCTGGCCTCTCCGAACGCGCGCGAGGTGACCGGTCGCGTCTTCAACGTACGCGGAGGGCACGTGAGCGTGGCCGAGGGCTGGGTCGCCGGCCCGACCGAGGAGAAGGAGGGCCCCTGGACGGTCGACGAGCTCGATGTCGTGCTGCCCAGCATGATCGCGGCGGCCCGGGCGAACTCGCTCACCAGCGGAAGGACGCCGGAGGCATGAGTCTCGACCAGTCAGTCATCGGCATACGTTCCGAGCCCGAGGAGCGGTCCTGGACCGGTGCCGACACGCTGCTGTACGCCCTCGGCGTCGGCGCCGGGCACGACGACCCGCTGAGCGACCTGAGCTACACCAGTGAGCACGGGGACGACGCGTGCCCGGAGCAGAAGGTGCTGCCGACGTTCGGGGTGATGGTCACCTGGGGCGCCAGGCGTGGCGGGAGGAGGATGGGCGACTTCAACCCGGCCATGCTCGTCCACGCCGAGCAGGAGGTCGTCCTGCACCGGCCCCTGACCGCCGAAGGCACCGTCTCGCTCACGTCCCAGGTGACCGGCATGTACGACAAGGGCTCGGGAGCCCTGGTCGCGAGCGAGGCCCAGGCGGTCGATCCGGCGACGGGCGAAGCCGTCGTGACCACGCGCAGCTCCGTGTTCATCCGGGGCGAGGGCGGGTTCGGAGGTGACCCGGGCCCCAGGGTCGCCTCACCGATCCCCGAGCGCGACCCGGACGAGCTGGTGACGATGCCGACCTGGCCCGGCCAGGCGCTGCTCTACCGGCTCAGCGGTGACCGCAACCCGCTGCACTCGGACCCGCGCTTCTCCGCGCGAGGCGGGTTCGAGCGCCCGATCCTGCACGGTCTGTGCACCTACGGGGTCACCGGCCGGGCGCTGATCGGCACGATCGCAGGTGGCGACGGGGACGCGATGGCCTCGATGGCCGGCCGGTTCTCCTCGCCGGTCCTTCCCGGCGAGACCCTTCAGGTCGCGATGTGGCGGGTCGATGAGGGGACGTCCGCATTCCAGACCCGGAAGGAGGACGGCACCGTGGTCATCGACCGCGGGCTGGCCACATGGCGCTGATCCTCGAAAGCTCTCCGGGAGCTACTCGGCCGCCTGAGCCGCGGGCTCGGCGACCTCCCCGACGAAGAGCCGTTGGGCCAAGGCGATCGCGTGCCGAGACACCCGCCGCGCCTGGCGCTTGGTCTCGCACGCGGCCGTCATCCGGGCCGCCTCGCCGATGAGCGCGGTCAGGATCGCACCGAGCAGCTGGTTCTCCTCGCTGACGCCGAGGCCGAGCACCTGCAGGTTGCGGCGGATCCACTCGATGTTGCGGCGGCGGCGCATCATCTCGAAGCCTGGCGGGCCGTCGCCGGCGTAGAAGACGGGCAGCAGCTCCCGGTCCTCCCAGACCGCGTCGAGGTAGGCCAGGGCACCTGCCTCGAACTGGTCGAGCGGGGCCTCGACGCCGCTCTTGCGCGCCTTCGCGACGCTGGCGGCCGCCGCGGCGGCCAGCCTGTCGACGTACTCCTCCCACAGGGCGAGGTAGAGCTGCTCCTTGCCACCGAAGTGGTGGTAGACGCTCCCGACGCTGGAGCCGGCACGGGCCACCACGTCGGAGACGCTGGCCACGGCGTAGCCCTTCTCCGCGAAGACCTCGCGCGAGGCGTCCAGGAGCTGACGGCGCGTCTCCTCCGTCTTCGCCCAGCGACGCCCTCCCGGGCGCTGCGATTCGACCTCTAGGGCCATCGTTCACTCCTCGTCGTGGTGCCGGGATCTTCTCACAATATGCGCAATTCCTCTTGACGACGAACCGCTACTGCGTGACTCTTCTCATAGTCCATTCTAGAAAACGATTCTAGAAACTCACTCTAACCGAAGGAGCGGGCAATGATCGACTTCGCGCTGGGAGAAGAGCATCGAGCAGTCAAGGAGGCCGTGCGCCAGTTCGTCACCAAGGAGGTGATGCCACTGGAGGACCAGGTCCTCCTCAACGAGCGCAACGGCCGTCCTGCGCTCGAGCCGGGACAGCTCAAGGACCTGCAGGCCAAGGCCCGCAAGTACGGCTACTGGGGCATCAACACCCCGGAGGAGTACGGCGGCATGGCCGCGGGAGCGGTGATGTCGGCGATCATCGCGGGTGAGGCCGGCCGCACCTACGTGCCGTTCCGCTTCGGCGGCAGCGCGGACAACATCCTCTACGCCGGTACCGAGGAGCAGAAGCAGGAGTACCTCATCCCGACCATCGAGGGTGAGCGCCGCAGCTGCTTCGCGATCACCGAGCCCGGTGCCGGCTCCGACGCCCGCAGCATCCGGTCCAGAGCGGTCCGTGACGGCGACGACTGGGTGATCAACGGCGAGAAGGTCTTCATCACCAACGGCAACGAGGCCGACTTCGTGATGGTCTTCGCCGTCACCGACCCGGAGAAGGGCGCCGACGGCGGCGTCACCTGCTTCCTGGTCGACCGGGCGATGGGCTGGGAGTCCACGCCCATCCCGACCATGGGCGAGTGGGGCCCGGCGGCGCTCAGCTTCCAGGACGTACGCGTCCCGAACGACCACATCCTCGGCGAGGAGGGCAAGGGCTTCGAGCTGGCGATGCAGTGGATCGGCAACGGTCGCTTCATGATCCCGGCCGGGGCGATCGGTGCCGCGGAGCGGATGCTCGAGATGGCGATCGAGCACGCCAACAACCGGCACTCGATGGGCCAGCCGATCGCCAACTACCAGTTCATCCAGGGCCACATCGCCGACAGCGCGGTCGAGCTGGAGGCCGCCCGCTGGCTGACCCTCCATGCCGCCTGGCAGGTCGAGAACAAGATGGACGCCCGCCACGCTTCGTCCATCGCGAAGCTGTACGGCACCAACATGGCCAACCGCGTCGTCGACCGCGTCCTCCAGATCCACGGCGGGATGGGCTACACCAAGGAGCTCCCGCTGGAGCGCTGGTACCGCGAGCTGCGCCTGCTCCGCATCTTCGAGGGCACCGACGAGATCCAGCGCCGCACCATCGCCCGAAACCTGCTCAAGGGCAACGTCAAGGTGGGAGCGTCGTTGGCATGAGCGAGCGCAAGCGAGCGAGCATCAGATACATCATGGCGCCGCGTCCGTATTATCGCGCCTGCGCTACGGAGGTGGCGCCATGAGCATCCTCGACGCCGACCGGCTGCAGGAGTTCTTCCGCCCGAAGTCGGTCGCCCTGGTGGGGGCGACCGACAAGTCGGGCTGGTCACTGAGCACCTACAACAACCTTCTCCAGCACGGCTTCTCCGGTGACGTGCATCTGGTGAACCCCAAGACGCCTGTCGTCCACGGTGTCGAGACCCACCGCAGCCTCTCCGCCATCCCGGGGCCGGTCGACCTCGCCTACGTCATGACGCCGATCGAGGTCGTACCGCTGGTCCTGGAGGAGGGTGCGGCTCGCGGCATCCGGAACTACGTCATCCTCACCGCCGGCTACGGAGAGGTCGGTGAGGAGGGCGCGATCCGAGAGCAGGAGGTCGCCGACATCGCCCGCAGGCACGACCTGACCGTCCTCGGCCCCAACGGGAACGGGTTCATCAACGCGGCCGACTCGATCACGCCGTACGGCCTGCCCATCCCTCCGCCGCTCCTGGGTGGTTCCGTCGGGGTCGTGCTGCAGAGCGGTGCGCTGGCCAGCAACGTGCTGGCCTTCGCCCAGGCCCGCAACATCGGGATCTCGCTCCTGGTCTCGATGGGCAACGAGACCGCGATGTCGGTGACCGACGTGATGAACGCGCTGGTCGACTCCCCGAGCACCAAGGTGATCGCGCTCTTCCTGGAGAGCATCCGGCACCCGGACGAGTTCGCCGACATCGCCCGGCGTGCGCTGGCGGCGGGCAAGCCGATCGTGGCTCTCAAGATCGGCCGTAGCGCCAAGGCTTCCCGGACCGCCCAGGCACACACGGGGGCGCTGGTCGGTGACGACAGGACCGTCGACGCCGCCTTCCGTCAGCTCGGCGTGATCCGCGTGGGCTCGTTGGAGGACCTGATGGTCACCGCCGGCATGCTCGCCGAGACCGGTCCGCTCCCGGGCAACCGGATCGGCGTCGTCACCCCCTCGGGCGGCGCCTCCGAGATCATCTCCGACCGGGCCGAGGACGAAGGGCTCGACCTGCCGGAGTTCGCCGAGACGACCACGGCAGCGCTCCGGGAGGTGCTGCCGCCCTTCGCCACGCCGAACAACCCGCTCGACGTCACCGGCTACGTGCTGCTCGACCGGCAGCTCATGTCGAAGGCACTCGGCGTCGTCGCCGCCGACCCCGGTGTCGACGTCATCATGCTGCTGCAGGACATGCCGCGGACGACACCCGACTTCGACCTCGCGGTGGAGACCTACCGGCACACGGGTGGGGTGATCCGTTCCTCGCCGAAGCCGGTCGTGATCGTGGGCAACGTCCTGATCGACGTGAGCGAGACCGGACGGGCCCTGCGGGAAGCGGCGAGCTACCCGCAGATCGCGGGTGGCATCGAGCACGGGATGACGGCGCTGGGCCACGCGGTCCGCTGGTCCCAGACCTACCGGCACCATCAGGCCGGCGCGGATACGCCGGTCGAGGTCGAGGTGACCGTCGCGGACGGTCTGCCACCGCTCACCGGGACGTGGACCGAGCGTCCTGCATCCGCGTTCCTGGCGGCCAACGGCATCCCGATGGTGCCGTCCCGGGTGGCCACCTCCCCCGACGAGGCCGCGCGCCACGCCGAGGAGGTCGGCTTCCCCGTGGTGCTGAAGGCGGCCGCCGACGATCTGGAGCACAAGAGCGACCTCGGTGGCGTGGAGCTCGGCCTCCACGACGCGGAGTCGGTCCGCGCCGCGGCAGCACGGATCGCCGACTCGCTCGCGAAGGCCGGCCACGACGGCACCACGACCGTCGTCCAGCCGATGCGCTCAGGTGGCACGGAGCTGCTCGTCGGTGTCGTCCGCGATCCGTCGTGGGGGCTCACGCTGGCGGTCGCGATGGGTGGGATCTGGGTCGAGATCCTCGGCGACTCCCAGCTCCGCCTGCTGCCCGTCTCGGAGGCCGAGGCCCGGCGGGCCGTCGAGTCGTTGCGCAGCGCCGCCGTTCTCCGGGGCGCCCGCGGCCAGGCACCGGTCGACCTGGACGCGCTCGCCGGTGTGGTGGCCAGGATCGGCGCGATCGCCGTCGCTCTCGGCGACGACCTCGAGTCGCTCGAGGTCAACCCGCTGCTGGTCTCCGGGGACCGGATCGAGGCGCTCGACGCGCTCATCACCTGGCGGAGCTGATCCGCCTCACCGGGCCCCGGGGTGCGTACAGCAT
>NZ_JBHVGB010000103.1:0-20525 GCF_042801335.1 Nocardioides sp. NPDC057577
ACGGGCGCCGGTGTCAAGGACCGCGAAGCGGCCGGCGAAGCCGGCGGCCGAAGGCCGTCCTTTACTCCGGGGCCCGTCGAGAAGACCCTCAAAGCAAGGGTCGGCGGCCCACGGTCCCCCGAAAACCGGTCTCCAACCGATGTCCGTCAGGGGATCGCGGCAACCTCGCCGCCAGCAGACCAGACACTGGAAGCGACTGTGTTGGTCTCGACACGCTCGCTGGCGCTCGCGGCTCGACCAGCGGAGGGCGACCAGCGGAGGGCGACCAGCGGAGGGCGACCAGCGGAGGGCGACCAGCGGAGGGCGACCAGCGGAGGGCGACCAGCGAGGGGGCAGGCCCCGACAAGCTCAGCACCGCACGGCGGGACAGAGGCGCCAACCCAGAGGCATTGCCACACGACAGGAAGGGTGAGCCCCTGGCGGAGACGTACATCTTCCAATAACCTACTATCGATAGGTTTACCGGAAGGGGATGGACATGGAGAGCGACCTGTTCGAGGCGGACCACGAGGAGTTCCGGGAGGTGGTCCGGGAGTTCGTCTCCCGCGAGGTCGAGCCGAACCTCGAGCGCTGGGACGAGCAACGCGAGATCGATCGGGAGACCTGGCTGGCCGCGGGCCGGCAGGGGCTTCTCGGTCTGGCCGTGCCGGAGGAGTTCGGTGGGCCGGGCGAGACGGACTACCGCTACCGGATGATCCTGCAGCTCGAGATCGCCCGGGTGGGTGCCAGCTCGTTGCAGTCGGGCTTCTCGACCAACGATGACATCGTGCTGAACTACCTGCTGCGGCATGCGACGCCGGAGCAGGCCAAGCGCTGGCTGCCGGGGTTCGTGACCGGCGAGACGATCGGCGCGATCGCGATGACCGAGCCGGGCGCCGGCAGCGACCTGCGCGGGATCACCACCAGCGCGGTGCCGGACGGCGACGGCTGGCTGATCAACGGCTCCAAGACGTTCATCACCTCCGGCATCCTGGCCGACCTGGTCATCGTCTTCGCCCGCACCGGCGACTCCTTCAGCCTCTTCGTCGTCGATGACGGCACCCCCGGGTTCACCCGGGGCCGCAAGCTCGACAAGGTCGGGCTGCGCGCCCAGGACACCGCCGAGCTCTCCTTCGACCAGGTGCACGTGTCCGCGGACAACCTGCTCGGCGAGGTCGGCCAGGGACTGGCGTACCTGAAGCAGAGCCTGCCGCTGGAGCGGCTCGGCATCGCCATCGCGGGGCAGGCCTCGGCCGAGGCCGTGCTCGGCTGGACGGTGGACTACGTCAAGGAGCGGACCGCGTTCGGGCGCCGGATCGCCGACTTCCAGGTGCCCGCGCACAAGCTGGCACACCTGCGCACGGCGATCGAGGTCTCCCGGGCCTACATCGATCGCTGCGTACGCGAGTGGAACGCCGGCACGCTCTCGCCGGTCGACGCGGCCAAGGCCAAGGCCTGGGCGACCGACCTGCAGCACGAGGTCATCGACGCCGGCGTGCAGCTGCACGGCGGCTACGGCTACATGCTGGAGTACCCCGTCGCGAGGGCGTTCGTCGATGCCCGCGTTCAGCGGATCTACGGCGGCGCGAACGAGATCATGACCGACATCGTCGCCAAGGACCTGCTGCGCTGAAACCTGCTGGTCGAGCCACCGGTTCCCCGGCGGCTCGACCAGCGGCTCAGCGGCGGTAGATCGACTTCGCGACCAGGTACGGGTCCAGCCCCTCGGGACCGAGCTCGCGGCCCAGACCGCTGGAGCGGACGCCACCGAAGGGCGCGTTGATGTGCAGCTCGTAGTGGTTCACGCCCACGGTGCCGCTGCTGATCCGGCGCGCCAGGGCGAGGCCGTGCTCCTCGTCCGCGCTCCACACGACTCCCCCGAGCCCGTAGTCGGAGTCGTTGGCCAGGGCGATCGCCTCGTCCTCGTCGGCATACGGCGTGATCACCAGCACCGGCCCGAAGATCTCCTCCTGGGCGATGACGCAGTCGTTGTCGACGTCGGCGAAGACGGTCGGCTCGACGTACCAGCCCGGGTGGTCGGGGACGCCGCCACCGGTGGTGAGGCGGGCGAGGTCGCGGCCCTGCCGGATGTAGTCGGCGACCCGCTGCTGCTGGGCGTGCGAGACGAGCGGGCCGACCTGGGTCGCCCGGTCCAGCGGGTCCCCGACCCTCAACGCGGCCACCGTCGAGGTGACCGCCTCGACCACCTCGGCATAGCGGCTGCGCGGGGCCAGGATCCGGGTGGCGGCGTGGCAGGTCTGGCCGTTGTTGGGCAGCGAGACCTCCAGCAGCTTGGCGGCGACCAGCTCGAGGTCTGCGTCCTCGGCGACGAGCGAGACGGACTTGCCGCCCAGCTCGAGCGTGGCCGGACGCAGCAGCCGGCCGGCGGTCGCGCCGATCGCCCGGCCGGCACCGGTCGAACCGGTGAAGGCGACCTTGTCGACGCCGGGATGCTCGACCAGGTGGGCACCGGCGTCACGGTCGCCCGGAAGTACGTTGAGCACGCCCGGCGGCAGCCCGACCTCCGCGGCGGCGTCGGCGAAGACAAAGGCGTCCAGGGCGGTCTCGGGCGGCGGCTTGAGCACCACCGTGCATCCGGCCGCGAGCGCCGGGGCGATCTTCATCACCGCGAGCGGCTGCGGATAGTTCCAGGGCGTCACCGCCGCGACCACGCCGACCGGCTCGCGGACCACCAGCGTGTTCCCGCCGGTCGGACTGGGCCGGGTCTCCTCGAGGCTCAGCGAGGCGGCCAGCTCGGCGTAGTAGCCGGTGATGAAGCCGGGAGCGATGCCGTTGACGACGTGCGAGAGGGAGATCGGCATGCCGTTCTCCCGGGTGACCAGGGCGGCGGTCTCCTTGCGGCGGGCACCGAGCGCGGCGGCGAACGCGCCGAGGATCTCTGCCCTCTCGGCCTGGGTCATCCTGCTCCACGGACCCGACAGGGCAGCCCGCGCCGCGGCGACGGCGGCGTCGACGTCCTCGGCGGTGGCGAGCGCGGTGGTGGCGAAGGGCTCGCCGGTGGCGGCCTCGATCACCTCGTAGGTCGTTCCCTTCGCCGGATCGGTCCAGTCTCCGTCGATGAAGAGTCGGGGGCGGTCGTACATCATGGGCTCCTTCTAGAGAGTCTGGCTCAGAGGGTCTGTTCGCTGCCGAGGAGGACCGAGCTGACCAGCGGTGCCATCGGTCCGCCGATGAAGAGCGAGGTGTCGGCTCGGTCGACCTGGTTGGTCGAGGTCCCGCGGATCTGGCGGACGGCCTCCACGGCCAGGCCCATGCCGTTGACGAACGAGTCGGCGATGTTGCCGCCGGAGGTGTTCACCGGCAGCGAGCCGCCGGGAGCGGTGAGGTTCTCGACGGTCATCACCTCGGCGGCCGCCGGTCCGGGCGGGCAGAGACCGTGGTCGATGAGGGAGGCGACCGCGGGGCCGCTGAAATTCTCATAGACCTGGACGACGTCGACCTCGGCCGGCTTCACCCGGGCCTGCGCCCACAGCCGCGAGGCGACGCCGGTCCCGGAGGAGGAGTCGGCGAAGCCCGCCGAGGTGTAGGGCTCGTCGTTCTCGTTCAGCGCCGAGTAGCCGCCCGGCGCCCCTTGGGCGGCCCCGAGGACGTACGCCGCGGGGCGGCCCAGCGCGCGGGCGCGCTCGGCCGAGACCACGATGAGCGCGACCGCGCCGTCGTTCTCGCGCGAGCAGTCGAAGAGGTGGAACGGCTCGACGATGAACGGGGAGGCGTCGTAGCCGGCCTCGTCGAGCGGCTTGCCGTAGCCCGCGGCGCCCGGGTTGTTCTGGGCGTGCTGGTAGGCGGCCAGGACGAGGTTGCGCATCGCGGAGCGGGGCACGCCGTCGTGCTCCAGCATCCGCTGCGTACGCAGGGCGCACACGTGGGCCGGGGTGGCGACACCGTGCGGCAGGTAGTTGTTGTCGAAGTAGTACTTGGCGTAGCCGAGGCGGCCGGTCTCGCGCTGGGACATCCCGCGGAAGGCGACGACGCACTCGGCCTGGCCGGTGGCGACAGCCGCGGACGCCGCGCCGATGGCGGCCGCAGCGCCGCCTCCTCCCCCGCCCCAGACCATGCTCGACCAGCGCAGCTCGCGCACGCCCAGGTCGGCGGCGAGCACGGGCCCGCTGTTGTCGCCTCCGGCGTAGGAGGTGAACCCGTCGACGTCGCGCGGCGAGATGCCCGCGTCGGCGCACGCCTCCAGGATCGCCTGGAGCACGAGCTCGCGCTCGCCGACCGGTGCCTTGCCGCGTGGGTGGTGGATGTCGGCGACCCCCACGATCGCCGTCGCACCTCTCACACTCATCGCCCCTCACCCCCGGCGAGCTGCCAGCGGAGCACCGGCCACTCCGCGTTCGCAGGCTGCTGGATCACGCCCGTGACCCGGTCACCGATCGCCGGACGCGGGTCCTCGCCGAGGAGGATGCCCAGCAGCCGCACCGGGACGTCGTCGAGCTGCACCAGGACCGTGACATACGGGACCGGGACGTCGAGCTCGCTCATGAACGCGCGGGCGCTGCGTACCCAGGTGTGCACGGTGCCCGCCGGCGCGACCGGAGACCACTCGGTCCGGAAGGACCAGCAGCCGGAGCACATCGCCCGGCCGAGCGCGCGCCACTGGCCGCAGGCGCCGCACCGCGGGAGCAGGAGCCGGTCCTCGCGCAGCCCCTCCCAGAAGGGGCGGTCGCTGTCGTCGGTTGCGGGGCCGGTCGGGAGGATCTCGGTCGCGGCAGCGGTCATGCCCGGCTCGCCGGGTCGAAGTTCTCCAGCGAGTCGGCCTTCCAGGCGCCGTCGACGAGCCCCCAGCCGGAGCGCAGGCCGATGGTGCCCTCAGGTGTGGCGTAGACCGCCTCGCCGATCCCCCGCCCGCCGTCCACACGGGCGGAGCGGATCTCGGCGGCGTCGACCTGGGCACCCGGGACCCGGACCCCTTCGAATACCGACGGGACCGAGCCCGGAGCCATGTCGGCGAGCACGGACCTCATGTCGCCGGCGACGACGCCGTCGACGTGCCGGCGGTAGGTCGCCTCGAAGTCAGAGGTGGATGCGTTCATGGGGTTCTCCTCGGGTGACGGGTGTCAGGACAGGTCGAAGGTGGCGTCGGCCGCGACGTCGAGCTTGGCCCCGGCCAGATCCTCGGCGGCGAGGCGCTCGGCGATCTCGGGTGCCTCCGAGCGCGCGAGCGTCCGGGCACCTCCGGGCGTACGCAGCGCCGCCATCGCCGTCGCCGGCCGGCCGTCGCGGTCGTGAGCGACGGTCCAGGCCTCCAGCTCGGCGGGCCCGGTGTAAGCCGAGGCCACCGGGGTGGGCGCGACCGCGTCGGCCTCGGCCTGCGCCGAGGCCCGGCGGAACCCGTTCCCGGGGGTGGGCGCGTAGACACCGATGGCGTGCTTGGTCAGGTAGCCGCTGTTGGCGGTGACCAGTCCGGGCCGCTGGGTGCGGCGCACCTCGCGCAGCATCGTGGCGATGGCGTGGGTGCTGTAGTTGTTCCACGGCCCGCCGGCGAAGGTGAGCCCGCCGGTGACGGTCAGCGGGCGGCCGGGGTCGTCGAGCGGCAGCCCGATCGCGTTCGCCGCGACCTGCACCGCCGACGGGAAGCAGGAGTAGAGGTCGACCGGACCCAGATCGTCGAGGGCGAGGCCGGCGAGGTCCAGTGCTGTCCGCGCGGCAGCCGCGATCGCCGAGGAGGCGTCGAGCCGTGGCCGGGCCGCGATCCGGGCGGTGTCGGAGGCCTCGCTGCCGGAGCGGAGGAAGACCCACCGGTCCTCGGGAACGCCGTAGCGTCGCGCCGCCTCGACCGAGCAGACCAGGACCGCGGCCGCCTGCTCGACGCTGTTGTTGGAGTTCATCAGCTTCGTGTAGGGCGAGGAGATCATCCGGTTGGCCGGCGAGGCGGTGGCGATCTCCTCGGCGGTGCGGCGCTGCCGCACCCAGGCGTCGGGGTTGCCGACCGCGACCTCGTTGAACCTCGCCCACAACGCGGCGATGGCGTCGCGGTGCTCGTCGACTCCTCGCCCCGAAGCGATCCGGATCGCCTGCTCGAAGAGCGGATAGATGTACACCGGACGGTCGAGCCCGGCCGCGACCTCGCTCGGGGCCTTCATGGGCACGTCGGGACGGGTCTCGGGAACCGGCACCGACTCGTCCTGCCGGGTCCAGTCCGGGCGTTCACCACGGGCCTTGAGCGCCATCCGGGTCCGCCACGCCTCGGCACCGCCGACCAGCACGACGTCGCAGCGTCCGGCGGCGATGTCCTCGGCGGCGTCGTTGACCAGCGCCTGCGGATGGCTGCCGCCGTTGCCGGTGTAGACGGTGTGCCGCACCCGGGCCGCCAGCCGCTGGGCCACGAGCAGGCCCGGGTCGCGGTAGCGCCACGAGAGCATGCCGACGACGCGGATCGAGTCGATCCGCTCGACCATCTCGGCAGCACCCGCGTCCGCCGCGGCGAGCCGGGCCGCCCGGGCGATCATGTCGACCGGCTCCTCGGCCTCGGCAAGGGTCTCCGGACGCTGGTTGAGCTGCCCGCCGCCGACGAGCACGGGAGTACGTGGGTCCAGACTCATGCATCGGCTCCTGACCGTGCCACGCTGAGCATCTCCTCGATGTCGACCAGCTTCACCCGCGGGCGGCGGGCCGCCCGGCCGGCGCCGGTCTCGTAGGTGTCGATCTGCCGCCAGCCCTCCAGCCCGACATGGCCGGGCAGCCGCGACTCGATGTCGTCGGACGCCTGCTGCGGCACGGGCAGGGTGCCGGCGTCGAAGTCCGCCAGCAGGTGGGCCACGGTCTCCCGGGCGCACTGCTTGTTGGTGCCGATGACCCCGCTCGGGCCACGCTTGATCCAGCCGGTCACGAACAGGCCCGGCACGAACAGGCCCGGCACCGGCTCGCCGGCCTCGTGGACGCGGCCGCCGGTGTTGGGCACCACGGCGCGTACCTCGTCGAAGGGGACGCCCGGCACCGCGGACCCGCGGTAGCCGATCGAGCGGAAGACCAGCCCGCAGGCGAGCTCCTCCATATCGCCGGTCGGCACCGGGCGGACCACGCCGGACGCATCCGCCTCGAGCCGGTTCGCCTGCAGCCGGATGCCTGCCACCCAGTCGTCGCCGAGGACGGCCTCGGGCGAGGCCAGGAAGCGCAGCACCACCCGCCGGGGCGCGGTCAGGGGCCGGGAACAGAGCTCCTGCAGCAGGCGCTGCTTCTCGGCGGCGGCCGAGCCTGGCTCCGCCTCGGCCGGGGTGAGCTCCTCGCTGCGTACGACGACGTCGATCCCGGGAGTCTGGATCAGGCCGAGCAGCTCCTTGGTGGTGAACGCGGCCTCCTGCGGTCCGCGGCGGCCGACCACGACGACCTCACGGATGTTGCTCTCCCGCAGCTGCGCGAGCGCGTGGTCGGCGATGTCGGTGCCCGCGAGCCGCTCCGGGTCCGAGGCGAGGATCCGGGCGACGTCGAGGGCGACGTTGCCGTTGCCCACGACGACGGCACGCTCGCTGGAGAGGTCGAAGGTGCGGTGGGCGAAGTCGGGGTGGCCGTTGTACCAGCCGACCAGCTCGGTCGCCGAGTGGCTGCCGGGGAGGTCCTCCCCCGGGATGCCGAGGCGCCTGTCGTCCAGGGCGCCGACGGCGACGATCACGGCGTGGTAGCTCGCGCGCAGCTCGTCGACGGTGATGTCGCGGCCCACCTCGGTGTTGAGGAAGAGCCGCAGTCCCTTGCGCTTCAGCGTCCGGGCGAACGCGACCGAGGTCTGCTTGGTGTCCTGGTGGTCCGGTGCGACCCCGAAGCGGACGAGTCCGCCCGGGATCGGCAGCCGTTCGTACATGTCCACGGCGACGTCGAGGCCGCGCCGCGACAGCAGCTCCTCGGCCGCGTACGACGCCGCTGGACCGGATCCCACGATCGCCACCCGAAGCTGCTCCCCGCTCCGCCCGCCCCACGTGGTGGGCCGGGCGGCGACGGGCTCCTGCGCATAGTCACGCCGCCCGTCGCCGTCGAACCAGGAGGCGTTGATCCGTTCGTACGGCTCCTGGTCGGCGGCGAGGTCGTAGTCGGCGCTGATCGCCCCGACCGGGCACGCCTCGACACAGGCACCGCAGTCGATGCACGCATCGGGGTCGATGTAGAGCATCTCGGCGGTGCCGTAGTCCGGCTCGTCCGGTGTCGGGTGGATGCAGTTGACCGGACAGACCGGTACGCAGCTGGCGTCGTTGCAGCAGGCTCGGGTGACGACGTGGGTCATGTCGCCTCGTCAGGCCTTGAAGTCGATGACGCCGCGGAGGTTGATCCCGGCGTGCATGTCCTCGTAGCCCTGGTTGATCTCCTCCAGGGCGTAGCGGCGGGTGATGAGCTCCTCGAGCTTGATGTTGCCCTCGCGCCACAGCTCCAGGATGTCCGGCACCGCGCGGGTGGGCTGCATCATCCCGAACAGGGAGCCCTGGATCCGCTTCTGGTACATCGCCAGCTCGAACAGGCTCACCGGGATGCCGTACTCGGTGACGTTGCACATGCTGGTGAGCACCACCGTGCCGGCCTTGCGGATCGCCCCGAACGCCTCCGCGACGTGCTCGCCGTTGGCGACGCCGACGGTGACGATCGCCGAGGCGGCGCCCTGCCCGTTGGTGAGCTGCTGGGCACGGTCGGTCGCCTGGGCGATGTTGACGAACGCCTCGGTGGCACCGAGCTCGAGCGCCTTCTCGCGGTGGAACTCGACCGGGTCGACGGCGAGGATGTGCGAGGCGCCGGCGAACTTGGCGCCCTGCACCGCGTTGATCCCGATGCCGCCGATACCCATCACGACGACCACGTCACCGGGGCGGACCTGGGCCGCGTTGACCGAGGAGCCCCAGCCCGTCGGCACCCCGCAGCCGACCAGCGCGGCGATCTCGAGCGGGATGTCCTTGTCGATCTTGATCGCGCCCCACTCGGGCAGGATCGAGTATTCGGAGAACGTCGAGACCAGCGAGCACTGGCCGACGTCGGTGCCGTCCTCGGTGTGCAGGCGGAAGGTGCCGTCGAGCTGGGTGCCCAGCATCATGTAGGCGCCGTTGTCGCACAGGTTCTGCATGCCGCGCGCACACCAGGTGCACCGGCCGCAGCCGGGGATGAAGGCGGCGACCACATGGTCACCGACCTCGAGATCGCGTACGCCGGGACCGACCTTCTCCACGACACCGGCACCCTCGTGGCCACCCGCGAACGGGTAGGCCATCGCGGGGACGTCGCCCTGGGCGTAGTGGTCGTCGGAGTGGCACAGGCCCGCGTGCGAGAACCGCACCAGGACCTCGAACTCCTTGGGCTCGTCGACCTCGACCTCGATGACGTCCCACTTGCCGGGGCCGTCGAGAAGAACTGCTGCTCGTGACTTCATCTGCTCAGATCCTCACTCGAAGTCGATCTTGCCCATGGTTTCCTGGATGTACATGAACGCAGGCATGTTCTTGAGCATCTGCGCCATCTTGCCGCGCACGCGCAGCTTGCCCCGGGTCATCGCGACGGTGGGGTTGATGCTCCCGTCGAAGCAGCCCTTCCAGGTGTCGCTCGAGCCGCTGATCAGGAAGTCCGCGTTGTCGAGATCCTCCTGGGAGGCATCGCGCACGGCGGTCACCTGGCCCTTGTCGAAGCTGACGAAGAACTGGCCCTCGAGCGGCGCCTCGTACTTGTAGGCCATGTCGAAGTCGATGTTCTTGCCCTTGTCGGCCCAGACCGGGTCGCTGTTGAGGGCGTCGCCCATCGCCTGGTAGAACTCCACGGTTCCGAACTTGACGGTCATCTCGGGTACTCCTTTGTTGGGATGCGATGTGTCGGTGTGGCGGGTCAGATCGACTCGCCGAGGAAGAGCGGGAGCGAGACCACGCCCTTGACCTGGCTCAGGTGACGCTCCGGCGGGTTGTCGGGGTCGAGGCGGTAGTCCGGGATCCGCCGGTGCAGCTCCTCGAAGGCGACGCGCAGCTCGAGCCGCGCCAGGTGCGAGCCGACGCAACGGTGGTTGCCGGCGCCGAAGGCGAGGTGCGGGTTGGGGTCGCGGGTCAGGTCGACCACGTCGGCGTCGGGGTAGACGCTGGTGTCGTGGTTGGCCGCGCCGAACGGGATCAGGATCTTGTCGCCCGCCTTCAGCTGTACGCCGTCGAGGACGTAGTCCTCCTTGACGACCCGGGCGGGGCAGACCGCCGACTCCCAGCGCAGCATCTCCTCGACCGCGGTCGGGACCAGCCCGGGGTCGACGACGAGCTGCTTGCGTACCTCCGGGTGCTCGGCCAGGTAGATGACCGAGTGGGCCAGCTGGCCCTGCACCGTGTGGAGTCCGCCGATGAGGAACAGGAACAGGATGTTGAGCACCTCGAACTGGGTCAGCTCGCGGTCCTCGAAGGTGCCGTTGATGAGGATCTGGGTGATGTCCTCGGCGTCGCCGGACTCGGCGCGCTCGTCGATCATCTCGCCGAAGTAGGCGTAGACCTCCATGGCGGCCGCCGTCCGCACCTCGGTGGAGCGCTCCTCGCTGGCACCGGGCTCCCCCAGCACGATGGTGTCGGCCCAGTGGTTGAACTGGGCGCTGTCCTCGAGGTTCCAGCCCATCAGCGCCAGGAAGACCCGGCTCGGGAACTCCTTGGCGAACGCCTGGATGAAGTCGACCTGCTTGTTCTCCAGCATCTCGTCGATGAGCTCGTTCGCGATGTCGCGGATCTGCGGCTCCAGTGCGGCCATCCGCTTCGGCGAGAAGAGCGGGTTGATCAGCTTGCGGTAGATCCCGTGGTCGGGCGGGTCCACCTCGATCGGGATCATCGGCCCGTCCTGCCCGATGGTGCCCGGCACGTTGACCGACTCGCTGGAGAAGACCGTGGGATTCTTCAGGACCTCCTGGATGTCGTCGTACTTCGTCGCGACCCAGTGCCCGCCGTAGTGCGAGCTGTGGGCGACGGGGCACTTGCCGCGCATCTCGGCGTAGACGTCGTAGACGGTGTCGGCGATGTCGGGTGAGTGGATGTCGAAGTCGGTCTGGATCTCCGGGCTCTCGGCGTCCTTGAGCTCGCTCATGACGGTCTCTCCTTCTTCCGGGTGGCTAGTGCGTGGCTGCGGAGGACGCGAACGCGATCGCGCGCTCCGGACAGTTGTTGACGGCACGTTCGAGGGCGGCGACATCGCCGGGCGTCGTGGCCTCGCCGATGACGACGCCGAAGCCTTCGTCATCGGCGTCGAAGACGGCGGGCGCCAGCATGTAGCAGCGGCCGTGGCCCTTGCAGATCGTGCGGTCGATCGATGCCTGGCTGGTCATGCTCACTCCCACTCGCTGCCCACGACGCCGTACGCGCGCAGGTCGATGTCGGTGTCCAGCGCCGTGTAGAGGCTGCGGACCTTGGTGTAGGACAGGAGGCCGTCGCGGCCGTTCTCCTGGCCGACGCCGCTCATCCCGCGTCCTGCGAGCGGAGTCTTGGTGACGTCGGCCTGGGCCGCGTCGTTGATCCAGGTGAGCCCGCCGCGCATCCGCAGGGCGACCTCGCGGGCCCGCACCAGGTCGGTGCCCCACACCGCCGCGGCGAGGCCGTAGCGGGTGTCGTTGGCGATCCGGATCCCGTCCTCGACACCGGAGTAGCGGATCACCGAGAGCACCGGCCCGAAGATCTCCTCGTGCGCGGCCGGGTTGTCGTTGTCGAGGTCGACCAGGACGGTCGGGCTGACGTAGTGGCCACCGGCGGGCACTCCCACGGGGGCCTCGCCACCGACGATCGCCCGGGCGCCCGCCTCCAGTCCGGCGGCGACGAACTTCTCGACCTTGATGCGGGCCGCGTCCGAGATGACCGGCCCGACGTCGGTGGTGAAGTCGGCCGCGTGGCCGACGTTCAGGACCTTGGCGCGCTGCTCGAGCAGGCCGACGAACTCGTCGTAGCGGGAGTCCGGCACCAGCATCCGGGTCAGCGCGACGCAGGCCTGACCGGCGTGCATCATGCTGGAGAAGAGCATGCCGCGTACGGCCAGCTCGGCGTCGGCGTCGGGCAGCACCAGGCCGGCCGACTTCCCCCCGAGCTCGAGGATGACGTCCTTGGCGGTGGCGGCCGCCGAGGCCATCACCTGGGTGCCGACCGCGGTGCTGCCGGTGAAGCTGACCAGGTCGACGTCGGGATGGGCGACCAGCGCCTCGCCGGCGATCCGGTCACCGTGGACCAGGTTGATCACACCGGCCGGGATGCCGGCCTCCAGGCTGGCGGCGGCGAGGGCCTCGGGCCCGATCGGGGTCAGCGGCGAGGGCTTCAGGACGACCGTGTTGCCGGCGAGCAGCGCGGGGGCGACCTTCCAGACGGTCATGAAGAGCGGGAAGTTGTACGGCGTGAACGCCCCGACCACGCCGACCGGCTCGCGGTGCAGCTCCCACTGTCCCAGCGCCGGCCCCGCCTGGAGCGGGAAGGACTCCGGCGTCTCCAGGTGGTGGGCCATCTCGGCGAAGTCGCGCAGGTGGGCGAGGGGCGCACCCACCTGCAGCATCGGGGCGAACCGGGCGGTCGCGCCGGTGTCCATGATCAGCTCCTCGACCAGCGTGTCGAAGCGCTTCTCCAACACACCGGCCAGGCGGCGCAGCGCCTCGGCGCGGTCCGTCACCGACATCCGGGCCCAGGGGCCGTCGAATGCCGTTCGGGCGGCCCGGACGGCGGCGTCGACGGTGGCGGCGTCGGAGTCCGGGACCAGCCCGTAGACCTCGCCCGTGGACGGGTCGTCGGCAGGGATCACGCCCTCGGCGTCGATCCACTCGCCGCCGATCAAGTTCTGGAATGCACGCATCACATGTCCTTCGTTCACTTGCTGCACGAGAGGGCCGGTGTGGCGCCCCTCACAGTCGCAAAACTTATACAATTAGGTTTACGCGGTCAATGCCCTACCCCGCACACGGCGTGGCGGCCAGGTCTCAGAGGGGCCTGAGGTAGAGCAGATCCGACTGGTCGTGCTGGAATCCGAGCCCGCGGGAGGCACCCACGAAGGCCTCGGAGAGGGCGTCGACGTACATCTGGGCGACCCGGGCGCCGTCGGCCTGGACCCGCAGGAGCGCGGTCGTCAGCAGGGCCCGGACGTCGCCGGCAGGCACGCCTGCGGGGTCGAGCGCGATACACGCCGGCTGTCCCGCCGGATCCTTCGCGTCGACGCCGACGAGGACGCTTCCGGCAGCCGTGGCCAGGCGCGTACGTCCGCGCGCGAGCACCTCCCGCTCGCCGGGCGCGATGCCGGCCAGGTGCCCCTCGACCATCTCCGCCGGCCCGTCGGGGGCGGGCTCGACGGCGGCCCCCACATCGTCGCCGGCGAAGGGGCGGGACCCGCCGATGAAGCGCAGGGTCTTGAAGAGCGCGTGGTCGGCGCGCGCGCCGAACCGTCGCGCCATCCGCTCGGCGGCGGGATGGGCGCCGTGCGCCCACGCCCGCAGGCGGCGTACGCCCGCGACGGAGGACCAGCCGGTCGGCTGCTCGTCCAGGAGCTCGGCGAGCAGCGTGGCGATGCCGTGGGAACGGAACTCGGGGCGCACCACGAGCTGGACGTCGGCGACCTCCCCTCGCACATCGAGCCGCAGGTACGCCACCACGGGTACGTCCGGCAGCCGGTCGAGCGCGACACTGCCGCGCTCGCCGGGCGGCGCGATCGCGACCAGCAGGTGGCGGACCTCCCCGCGACCCGCCATGGTCGGGGTGGCCGTCGAGAAGCCGGCCTCGGCGTCGTACTCGACCGCCTGCTCGAGCAGGCTCTCGACATCCTTCAGCTCGGCCTCGGCCAGCGTCGAGCGCCACGCGTAGGTGATCATGCCTCGCCCGTCTCAGCCAGGAGGCGCTTGAGCAGGCGCCGGAACACCTGGTTGGCGACCTCGTTGCGACCGAGCACCATCGAGCCCGCATCAGCGCTGCCCATGGCGCTCTGGGAATCCCGCAGCACCGGGAAGTCCTCGGCATGGAGCACCGCGAGGAGGATCTGCCAGTTCTTCTCCCACAGGTACTCCCAGCGCTCCTGGGTGATGCCGGCCTCGTCCGCCGACGGCACGATCAGGCGCATCTCCATGACCGAGTGCGTCGGCGAGGTCGGGTGCGGACGGAAGGTGAGCAGCTGGAAGTGGTCGGGCTGCTTGAGCAGGGTGCTGTTCGGCCCGAGGAAGTGGGTCTCGGTGACGTCCTCCACGAGGCTGCGGTCGCCGGGCTCCTCCTCCAGCCAGCGGTCGATGCTCTTGCGAGGGGCGATGAAGCGGCAGTGCCGGTCGAAGTCCTCGAAGACCATCACGTTGGTGTGGATGTACTTCGCGGCGGAGTTCGGGTGGGCGTACTGGATGTGGTAGCCGTCCAGGAAGGCGTCCTGCATGACCTTCCAGTTCACCGGCTCCTCGAAGCCCTCGGCCCGGATACAGCCGAGGCCGTCGAGGTCGTAGCCGGCCAGGATCTCGTCCATCTCCGGGCCCAGCCAGGAGGCGACGTCAATCTCCGCGTCGGCGTTGTCGACGACCCAGACGAAGCCGTGACGCTCCTCGGCCGGGAGCTCGACGAGGCCGTACTCGGCCTGGTCGAGGTCACCGACGGTCGTGTCCCGCGTGATCGTGCGCAGGGTGCCGTCGATGTCGTAGGACCAGCGGTGGTAGGGACAGGAGAAGAGCCGGCGCTTGCCGCACGGGTCGCCCTCCAGGAGGCCGCCGCGGTGGCGGCAGAGATTGACCAGGGCCTTGACTCCCCCGTCGCGCTGCCGGGTGATGATGATGTTGTTGCGTGGCAGCCGCACGGTCTTGAAGTCGTACGTCTTCGGGATCTCGGACCCGTGGGCGACGATCGTCGGCACCCGGCCGAAGATCAGGTCGCGCTCTCGCGCCGCCAGGTCGGGGTCGGTGAACTCGTGCGCCTCGAACGGCTCGACCTTCTCGAACTGGTCGGTGGTGTCGTTGCGAAGGTGGTCCAGCGCCCGCCTGATCCGCGCCTCGCGGTCGATGCTGACGTCGTCCGTCATGACGCCTCCTCTTAACTAATGTTTTTAGGTATTTCGGGTGATGAGTGTACGCCGCCGGCCGGTCCGGCGCAGCGGGTCAGGTCCGTGCGGTGCCCTCGGGGCGACGCAGCATCGACTGCCACGAGAGCCGTTCGGTGACGGCCGTGCGCAGCTTCATGAGCGGCCCGGTGCGGTCGAACCCGAAGGCACCGACCAGCTGGCCGTCGTAGCGGTACTGGGCGAGGAACGGGTCGGTCGCGCCACCGTTGCCGATGAGCTCGACCTGGTCGGCGGGTTCGCCGAGGAGCTGCAGCTTGTGGCCGTACCACTCCGACCAGAAGTAGGGAGTGATGCTGCACGGTCGGCGGTCGGTGGTGAGCGCGTTGCGGACCACGAACTCGGCCTGCTCGCCGGTCGAGGTCCAGTGCTCCATCCGGGTCGAGCGCCCGTTCCACGGGTTGACCCAGCGAGCGACGTCGCCGACGGCGTAGACGCCGGGAACCGTGCTCTCCAGGTAGGGGGAGCAGGCGACGCCGTCGCTGATCGCGACACCGGAGCCACGCAGCCATCCGGTGGCGGGCTCGACGCCGATGCCCACGATCACCAGGTCGGCCGGCACCGTGGTGCCGTCGCTGAGGGACACCTTCTCCGCCCGGCCGTGGCCGCGGATCTGGCGCACCTTGGTGTGCGTGAGGAGGTCGACGTCGTACTGCCGGTGCAGGTAGGCGAGCCGCTCGGCGACGAGCGAGCCCACCGCGTCCACCAGCGGGAGCTCCCGGGCCTCGACCAGCGTGACCTCGGCCCCGCGGGCCCGGGCGCTGGAGGCGACCTCGCCGCCGATGAACCCGGCCCCGACCACGACCACGCGGGCGCCGGGCTCGAGGGCCTCGCGGATGGCGCGTGCCTGGTCGAGCGTACGCAGCGTGGTGACCCCGTCGAGCTGGGCACCGTCGACGTCGAGCGGTCGCGGCTGTGCGCCGACGGCGATCACCAGCGCGTCGTAGTCGATGTCCCACTTGTCGGTGCGGACCCGCCGGTTGCGGGAGTCCAGCGAGAGCGCCTTCGTGCCGGTATGGAGCGTGACCCCCTGCGCCTTGGGATCGGGCAGGTGCCAGAACGGCGCCGGCTCCTCCTCCCCCAGCCCAGACTCCTTGGCCAGGAACTCCTTGGTGAGCGGCGGGCGGTCGTAGGGTCCGTGCGGCTCCTCGCCGATCACGGTGATCTCGCCGTCGAAGCCGATCCGGCGAGCCTCCTCAACCACGCGGGCGGCGCCCAGGGACGCGCCCACGATGACGAGCCGGCGGATCCCGTCGACCAGCTCGAAGTCGGCCATGTCAGCGACCCTTCCACTCGGGATCGCGTCTCTCCGCGAACGCCTTGGTGCCTTCTCTGAAGTCCTCGGAGCGCATGATCTGGGCCATCTCCCGGTCGTTGATGTCCCAGGGCTCCTGGTCCCAGTCGGAGCCGGCCGCGAGGGTGCGGTGCACGGCTTCCTTGGTCGCCGCGACCGAGAGCGGCGCGTTCGCGGCGATGCGGTCGGCGAGCTCCAGGGCGACCTCGAGGGCGGTCCCGCTCGGCGCGACCCGGTTGGCCAGGCCGAGCTCGACGGCCCGCTCCGCGCTCACCGGGTCACCGGTGAGCGCGATCTCGAGGGCGTGCTTGAGCGGCACCTGCCGCTGCGTACGGATCACGCCGCCGGCCGCGGCCATCAGGCCACGCTTGACCTCCGGAAGGCCGAGCTTGGCCCCCTCGTCGATCACGGCGAGGTCGGAGGCGAGCACGATCTCGGTGCCCCCGCCCAGCGCGAACCCGTTGACCGCCGCGATCGTCGGGATCGAGACGTAGTGACGTACGTAGCCGGCGAAACCCCACTCCCGGTGGTCGGGGTCGTCGACCCGCTCGCCCCGCGAGAGCGCCTTGAGGTCCGCGCCGGCGCAGAAGGCCCGACCCGTTCCGGTGACCACGAGCACGCGTACGTCCTCGTCCGCATCGGCCTCGGCCAGAGCCGTGCCGAGGCCGACCGAGACCGCCGAGTTGACCGCGTTCATCGCCTCCGGGCGCCGGATGGTCGCCACTGCCACGTGGCCCCTGCGCTCGAGGGTGACGATCTGGTTGTCGGCTTCGACCTGGGCAGTGCTCATGGGTGGCTTCCTTCTCGTCGTACGTCGTCGGGCGTCGTCATGCCGGGCCGGGTCAGCGGACCTTCTGGTAGTGCTCGACCAGGTCGGCGTACTCGGTGCGGATGTCGGTCTTGCTGATCTTTCCGCTGGGCAGCCGCGGCAGCGGCTCGTCGCGGAGCACGACGTAGCGGGGCACCTTGAAGTCGGCCAGCACCTTCGACGCCTCCCGGATCACGTCCTCCTCGGTGAGGTCGCCGGAGGCCTGGATGATCGCGGCCGGCGTCTCGCCGAACTTCGGGTCGGTGGCCGCAATCACGGCGACCTCACCGACCCCGGGGATCGCGGCCAGGACCTGCTCGAGCTCGACCGGCGAGACGTTGATGCCTCCGGTGATGATCAGGTCCTTGAGCCGGTCGACGAACCTGATCCGGCCGTCCTCGTCGCATACCCCGAGGTCGCCGGAGTGCAGCCAGCCGTCCCGGAAGACCTGCGCGTTGATGTCCGGCGACTCCCAGTATCCGGGAGTGACCCCCGGCCCCTTGATCACCAGCTCGCCGGTCTCGCCGGGAGCGGCGAGCTCGCCCTCAGCGGTCATCACGGCGACCTCGGTGAAGATGTGGCCGGCGCCGCAGCTGTCGGGGTGGTCGCGGAACTCGCTGACCGGGGTCGAGGTGGCGATGCCACCGGCCTCGGTCATGCCGTAGATCTGGCGCAGCGCGACGTCCTTCTTCGCCCAGGCCTCCAGGAGGGCGCCCGGCACTGCCGCGCCGCCGACGACGGCGGTCGAGAGGGAGGACAGGTCGGCGTCGGCGAACTCCGGGGCTCCGGCGATCGCCTGGTAGATCAGCGGCACGCCGAAGATGGCCTCGACGCTGTGCTCCTCGATGAGCCGGACCGCCCGGGAGGGCACCAGCTGCTTCTCGATCACGAGCTTTCCGCCGAGCACGGTCGACATCAGCATGCCCCACACCAGGCCGGGCGTGAACGCCAGCGGCAGCACCAGGAGCGCGGTCGAGCCGCGGTGGAAGCCCTGCTCGACCAGGCTGGCCTCGAAGACGATGTTGAGGAGTGTCCGGTTGGTCAGGACGACTCCCTTGGAGCGCCCGGTGGAGCCGCTGGTGAAGATGACCGAGATCGGGTCCTCCTCGCCGCGGTCGATGCGGAAGATCTCGGGGTCGCCCTGGCGCAGCGCGGCCAGGTCGGCGAAGGGGACGACGGTGACCGGGGACCCACTGGCACCTGCTTCGGTGGCGGTGTCGACGAGCGAGTCGTCGGTCACCACGGCGGTCGCGCCGGCATCGTCGAGCACCTTGCGCAGCTCGGTGGCGGTGAACCGGCTGTTGAGCGGCACCAGGACGGCGCCGGCCTTCAGGATCCCGAAAGCCGCGATCGGCCATGGAACGTCGTTGGGGGCCATCAGGCCCACCCGGTCCCCCGGCCTGACACCGTCGGCCTGGAGGCGGAGCGCGAACCGGCTCGACCAGTGCTCGACGGTCGCGTAGTCGAGCGTCTCGTCCTCGAAGACGAAGGCTGGTGCGTGCGGCTGGGTCCGCGCCCACCAGGCAAGTGCAGAACCGATGGTGGCGCTCATGGCATCTCCTTCAATAAACCTATTGGTTGTAGATAACAGATTTGTAACCCGTGACGTGCGTCACTGTCAATGCCCCGAGAGCGATTCAGAGGTCAAGAATGAGCGGGCCCGTGCGGCAGCGGCCGACGCAGATCATCATGCAGTCGTTGGCTGCCCGCTCGTCGTCGCTGAGCACGGAGTCGCGATGGTCGGGCACGCCGCCGAGGACCCCGGTCTCGCAGGTCCCACAGGTGCCCTCGCGACAGGAGAAGTCGACCTCGATCCCGATACCGGCGAGAGCATCGATGATGCTCTCGTCCTCGGCGACCGCGACCCGCGCGCCGGTCGAGGAGACCTCGACCTCGAACGCGGCCCCACCGGTCTCGACCGGCTCCTTCGGCGCGAAGCGCTCGATGTGCAGGCTCTCCCCCGGCCGCGTACGCATCTCCTGCTCGACCGCGGCCAGCAGCGGCTCCGGGCCACAGCAGTAGACGCGCCGGCCCCCGACCGGCTCACCGAGGACCGCCGGCAGGTCCAGCAGTCCACGTTCGTCCTGGGGCCACAGATCGACGCGGTCCTCGTACGCCTCGAGCGAGTCCAGGAACGCCATCGACCCGCGCGAGCGGCCGCCGTAGACCAGGCTCCAGTCGGAGCCGGCGGCCGTCGCGGCCGCCATCATCGGCAGGATCGGGGTGATGCCGATGCCGCCCGCGATGAAGAGATGGCGCTCGGCCGGCTCGAGGCGGAAATGGTTGCGCGGGCCACGGAGGTCGAGCTCGTCCCCCTCGGCGAGCTTGTCATGGATCCGCACCGAGCCGCCGCGGCCGCCGTCGACGCGTAGCACCGCGACGCGATAGCGATCGCGGTCGCCGACCGGGCCGCACAGGCTGTACTGCCGAACCTCGCCACCGTCAGGAAGGACGTCGACGTGCGACCCCGGCTCCCACGCGGGGAGCTCCCCGGCGAGCGGCTCCAGCACGAGGCCGACGACGCCGTCGGCCAGGTCCTGCCTCTCGGCCACCCGGACCCTTCTGGCTTCCTCAGTCACCACGCTTCACCTCTTCTCTGGCAGCACTTTATCTAATGATGTTAGGTTTGGGAACAGCATCGCACATACTTGACCCCGGAGGTGGCAATGAACCCGCTCGACCTTTTCCGCATGGACGGCCGCACCGTGGTGGTGACCGGTGCCAGCAGCGGCCTGGGAGCAGGCTTCGCCCGCGCCCTCGCCCACGCGGGCGCGAACGTGGTGATCGCGGCCCGCCGCAAGGACCGGCTCGAAGCCCTCGCCGCGGAGGTGCGCGAGATCGGCCGGGAGCCGGCGATCGCGGTAGCCGACGTCGCAGACCCCGACGACTGCGCCCACGTCGCCGACGTCGCGATCTCGGCGTTCGGCGGCATCGACGGCCTGGTCAACAACGCCGGTCTCGGCTCAGCCGTCACAGCACTCAAGGAGACACCCGAGGGCTTCCGCCGGCTGATCGACGTCAACCTCAACGGCACCTTCTGGATGGCCCAGGCATGCGCCGCGCGGATGGCGAACGGTGGCTCCATCGTCAACGTGGCCAGCGTGCTCGGGCAGGTCGCGCCGCGCTTCCCTCAGGCCGCCTACGCCGCCAGCAAGGCGGGCGTCATCGGCCTGACCCGCGATCTCGCGGGTGAGTGGTCCTCTCGGCGCGGGATCAGGGTCAACGCGCTGTGCCCCGGCTACTTCGACTCCGAGATGACCGCCGGCGAGGGAGAGCTGCTCCGCGAGATGGTCGCCGAGCAGAGCATGCTCGGACGATTCGGGGAGCAGCACGAGCTCGACACAGCGATGCTCTTCCTGATCAGCCCGGCCTCGACGTACGTCACCGGCACGACGCTCAGCGTCGACGGCGGCCTCACCTCCTACTGACGGTCCGCCCCCGATCGCCGAGTCGGCGCGTCCT
>NZ_JBHVGB010000104.1:0-20198 GCF_042801335.1 Nocardioides sp. NPDC057577
CCCTCCGGTTCCCCATGCCGGAGGGCGAGCGCATATCTGGGCGGCCGTCGAATCGGGTGCAGCACCACGCGTCAAGTAACCTGTAAGACGTGGCAGGCCCCGAATTCGACACCGAGATCAAGCAGCTCCAGGCAACGATGCAGACCATCGGCCAGGTGCTGGACCTGGATGCGATGCGCAAGGAGATCGCCGACCTCGGCGAGCAGGTCGCTGCGCCCGACCTCTGGGACGATCAGGACAACGCCACCCGCGTCACCGGCCGTCTCTCCCTGCTGCAGGGCGAGCTCAACAAGTTCACCGAGCTCCACACCCGGATCGAGGACCTCGGCCTGATGGTCGAGATGGCCCAGGAGGAGGGCGACGCCGACACGCTCGCCGAGTCCGAGGCCGAGCTGGGCCGGGTGAAGAAGGCCGTCGAGAGCCTGGAGATCCGCACCCTGCTCGCGGGGGAGTACGACGCCCGGGAGGCCCTGGTCACGATCCGCTCCGGCGCCGGTGGCGTCGACGCCGCCGACTTCGCCGAGATGCTGATGCGGATGTACGTCCGCTGGGCCGAGCGCAACAAATACCCGGTGGAGGTCTTCGACACCTCCTACGCCGAGGAGGCCGGGATCAAGTCCGCCACCTTCGCGATCCACGCTCCCTACGCCTACGGCACCCTCTCCGTGGAGGCCGGCACCCACCGCCTGGTGCGGATCAGCCCGTTCGACAACCAGGGTCGCCGCCAGACCTCCTTCGCCGCGGTCGAGGTCGTGCCCGTGCTGGAGCAGACCGACGAGATCGAGCTCGACGAGAACGACATCAAGGTCGACGTCTACCGTTCCTCGGGCCCTGGTGGCCAGTCGGTCAACACCACCGACTCGGCGGTGCGGCTGACCCACATCCCCACCGGCACCGTGGTCTCCTGCCAGAACGAGAAGTCGCAGCTGCAGAACAAGGCCGCCGCGATGATCGTCCTCAAGGCCAAGCTGCTCGCGCTGAAGAAGGCCGAGGAGGAGGCGCACCTCAAGGAGCTCAAGGGCGACGTCGCCGCCTCCTGGGGCGACCAGATGCGCAACTACGTCCTCAACCCCTACCAGATCGTCAAGGACCTGCGTACGACCTACGAGGTCGGCAACCCGCAGGCGGTCTTCGATGGTGACATCGACGGGTTCCTCGAGGCCGGCATCCGGTGGCGCCGTGGCGCCGAGAAGGCCGAGCAGAACTGACCTCATGGTTGCGCTGACGCGCACCAGGCTTCCACTCCCGAGCCGCGGGGCGACGTACGTCTATGACGCCTACGGCCCCGAGGACGGGGTGCCGATGGTGCTGTTGCACGAGCTCGGAGGCAGCGCGACGCGGTGGCAGGGTGTGGTGCCGCCGTTCGCGGCCGACCACCGGGTGCATGCCTTCGACATGCGTGGGCACGGGGACTCGGACTGGGCCTCGGAGTACTCCCACCGGCTCATCGCCGACGACGTCATCGTGGCGATGGAGGCGCTCGGGATCTCGGGTGCCGTGGTCGTCGGGCACTCGACCGGCGGCAACGTCGCCCTCCTGGTCGCGATGCACCGGCCCGACCTGGTCTCGCGGCTGGTCATCGAGGACGTGGTGCCACCCGCGCCGCGCGAGCGCAGGTCGCCCGGGCGCGCGGCCAGGCCGATGCGCCACGACTGGGAGTGCATCGCGTCCCTGCTGGTCGAGGCGACCATGTACGACGCGTGGATGTGGGAGCAGCTCGAGCTGCTGCCCATGCCGACCCTGATCGTGGCCGGTGGCGGCAACAGCCACATCCCGCAGTCGGACCTGGAGAAGGTCGCCCAGCGGATTCCGGAGGCCGACCTCGTCCACTTCGACGTCGGTCACTTCGTGCATCGCAACCAGCCCGCCGAGTTCGCCGACACCGTCCTGGCCTGGCTCGCGTCCCGCGTCGTCGCTGCGCCGGACGCGTCCCGCGTCGCGGGTGGGATCCCCATCCCTAAGGACCCCACCCGCTCTCGCCGGCCGGCTCTGCTCTGACTCAGTGCCCGCGGCGTCGCGCGCCGCCCGGTGAGGTGCCTACCCGACCCGAGCGACTAAGTCGATTAAAGCACTAGACTTTGCATCGGTGCAAACGACGCGCCGGGATCGGAGCCCCGGTCGAGGACGGCAGAGGTCAGGCGGCGGCCGCGGTGAGGGTCACCAGGCAGAACCGCGAGGCGCGCTTCTGGACCGTCGCGGGCGCCTCGCCGGCCTTGCCGGTGAGCTCGCAGGAGAGCCAGGCGTCGCCGAAGAGCCCGCGGTAGACCACCTTCGTCTGCTTCTTCGCGTCGGTGCAGGTGAGGGTGACCGACGGCTTCCCGTACGCAGGGGTCGACGCGGCCTTGCAGCCCTTGGGCACGCTCTTGGTCATCTGCGTGGCCCAGTCCAGGGTGACCGGCGGGGCGAAGACCCAGGCCCGGGCCGAGGTGGCC
Organism: Nocardioides sp. NPDC057577; assembly: GCF_042801335.1. Lineage (NCBI taxonomy): Bacteria > Bacillati > Actinomycetota > Actinomycetes > Propionibacteriales > Nocardioidaceae > Nocardioides > Nocardioides sp. NPDC057577. The sequence continues at coordinate 2,433 of NZ_JBHVGB010000104.1, forward strand.
GAGCCCTCCGGCCCGGTCCAGATGCAGCCGTACTCCTGGGAGACGTCGTTGACCTCGCCCGAGATGGCGGTCTGGTCGCCGTCGCCGTAGGCCTTCTTCTCGGAGGCGGCGCCGCCGAGGGCCGCGGTCGCATCCTCGGTCGGGACGCGGTCGCAGAACGCGCCACGGCGTACCTGCATCATGGTGGTGTCGGCGGTGCTGAGGTCGCCCTTCACCTCGGGAACCTCGGGCTCGTCGTCTTTCAGGGTGAGCACGCCGACCCCGACCGCGATCGCGGTCAGGACTACGGCACCGATGAGGATCCGGACTGCAGAGCGCACTTCGTCAGAGTACAGGGGCAGGTATCTCAGAGCCGAAGTGTTGAGCCCAGCCACCGTTGCACTACCCTCGGTGCGGTGATCCGCTTCGAGAAGGTCAGCAAGGCCTACCCAGGGCAGGCGCGCCCCGCCCTCAACAGCCTTTCGATCGACATCCAGAAGGGGGAGTTCGTCTTCCTCGTGGGCCAATCGGGCTCGGGGAAGTCGACGGCGCTCAAGCTGATGCTGCGTGAGCAGCGCCCGACCACCGGCCGGGTCTATGTCGCCGGCAAGGAGATCAACCGGCTCGCCGGCTGGAAGGTGCCGCGGCTGCGGCGCCAGGTCGGCACGATCTTCCAGGACTTCCGCCTCCTCGCCAACAAGAACGTGGCCGAGAACGTCGCCTTCGCGATGCAGGTGACCGGTCACTCCAACCGCGAGATCCGGGAGCGCGTCCCGGAGACGCTCGAGCTGGTCGGTCTCGACGGCAAGGGCGACCGGATGCCCGACGAGCTCTCCGGCGGGGAGCAGCAGCGGGTGGCCGTCGCCCGCGCGTTCATCAACCGGCCGATGATCCTGATCGCCGACGAGCCGACCGGTAACCTCGACCCCGGCAACACCGTCGGCATCATGCGTCTGCTCGACCGGATCAACCGGTCCGGCACCACCATCGTGATGGCGACCCACGACGTCCAGATGGTCGACCAGATGCGCAAGCGCGTCATCGAGCTCGAGCACGGCCACCTCGTACGCGACCAGGTCCAGGGCGGTTACGGAGCCCAATTCTGAGGCGCCAGTTCTGAGACTTCAGTTCTGAGGCTTCAGTTCTGAGCCGGACCCCCTCGAACCCCGACACGAAAGTTTCGTAGACCCGCCATGCAGCTGCGCTATGTATTCACCGAGCTCCGCCAGGGGCTACGCCGCAACCTGTCGATGCACGTCGCGGTGGCCCTGACGCTGCTCGTCTCGCTCACCCTCGCCGGCGTCGGCCTGCTGCTGCGGGAACAGGCCCAGCTGACCGAGGAGGTCTGGGGCGACGAGCTGCAGATCACCTTCTACATGTGCAACGGCGCCAACGACCGCAACCCGCAGTGCGCCGGGGCCGTCGACGACAGCCAGAAGCAGGTCATCACCGACGCCCTCAAGGACAACAGGTACGTCGACAAGATCGAGGAGGAGAGCCAGGAGCAGGCCTACGGGCGGCTGCAGGCTCTCGACGTCGAAGGCGTCAGCGGTCCCGACCCGGTGGTGAAGTCCAGCGACATGTGGGAGTCCTACTGGGTCACGATGACCGACCCGCACCACTCCGCCGAGATCATCGAGGCTGTCGCCGGCCTGGACGGCATCGACCACGTCGGCGACGTCCACGAGGTCACCGGGCCCATCCTCGCTGCTGTCGACGGGCTGCAGAGCGCGGCGCTGGTCGGCGCGATCGTGCTGGTGATCGCGGCGCTGCTGCTGGTCGCCAACACCATCCGGCTGGCAGCCTTCGCCCGCCGTCGCGAGATCGGGATCATGCGACTGGTGGGTGCCTCGACCCTCTACATCGCGCTGCCGTTCCTCCTGGAGTCGCTCGTGGTGGCCCTGGTCGGGATCGGGCTGTCCGGGATCGCGCTGGCCGCGGTGATGTACTTCGGCGTCGAGCAGCGGCTCTCCTCGACCGCGGTGACCCAGTGGGTCGGCTGGGAGGAGTTCTTCAGCTCCTTCGCGATCGTCGCCCTCCTCGGCATCCTGCTCACGCTCGTCCCGACACTCTTGCTCACGAGGAAATACATCAAGGTCTGATCCGGATCGCCTACGGTCTGTCGGTAATACTTCCCACAGACCGAGGTTGATCCGTGCGCGTCTTCCCCCGTGCCGGTCGGCTGGCTGCTGCGCTCAGCTGCGCAGTGGTGGCTACCGTCCTGCTCTCGCCCTCCTTGCCGTCCGCTGCGGATGAGAAGGACCGGCTCGAGCAGGAGCAGCGGGAGGTCCAGCGGGATCAGAAGGCTGCCGCCGAGGACCTGGAGCACTCCAGCAAGGGGCTGCGTGAGGCTTCGGCGACGTACGACGCGGCGCGGAAGAAGCTCGACCAGGCCCAGACCCGTCTCGACGAGCTCAACGCCAGGCTCGTCGAGGTGCAGGCGGCCCATACCAAGCTCGAGGCCGAGCTCGCCGAGCAGAGGCTGCTGCTCGCCGAGGCGAAGCGGGAGCTCGCCGAGGGCCAGGCCGAGGTGAAGGCGCAGCGCGAGGAGATGCGCGACGCGATCCTGACCCGGTTCACCGGGGGAGACCCGCGGCTCGCCCAGGCGGCGGCCCTGCTCTCCGGAGGATCCCTCGAGGACCTGATGCGCCAGCAGACGTACGTCGACGCGGCCTCCGCGGGCCAGGATGCCACCCTCCAGCGGATGGAGGCGACCGAGACGATGCTCGTCGTCCGCGAGGGCGAGGTGCAGGAGGCGACCGACGCGATCGCCGCCAAGGAGAAGAAGGCCCGGGAGCTGGTCGCCGAGGTCGACTCGCTCCGGGACCAGGCCGCCGCCGCTCACGCCGAGATGTCCACGCTGGCCGAGCAGGCAGCCACCGCGAAGCGTTCGGCCGAGGCGGCCAGAGCGGCGGACGCCGCCGAGCTGCGCGAGCTCGAGGCCGAGGAGTCGGCGCTGCGTACGAAGATCCGCTCGCTCGCCTCGGCAGGCTCCGGCACCGACCGCAACGTCGGGTCGGTCGGCGGGCTCTTCGCGCCGCCGGTGACCGACACCTATGTCACCTCGCCCTACGGCATCCGCAAGCACCCGATCTACGGTTACGTCTCGCTGCACAACGGCACCGACTTCTCCGCGCCCTGCGGCCGGCCGCTGCTTGCGGTCGACTCCGGGCAGATCATCTCGACTTCGTACTCCAGCGTGTGGGGCAACCGCCTGCACCTGTATCTCGGCAAGGTCAACGGGCACTCCTACACCGCCGTCTACAACCACATCTCGAGCTACGCGAGGCGCTCGGGATCCGTCGGGCGCGGTGAGACCGTGGCGTACGCCGGGACCACCGGCTGGTCCACGGGCTGCCACCTGCACTTCACGATCCTGCGCGACGGGACTCCGGTCGACCCGATGCCGCTGCTGGGCTGATCTCAGGGCGGCTGGGTGCGATCCCGGATGCGGTCGGGCCTCTCGGCCGTGAGACTCGTGGGAACCGCTCTCAGGAGGTTGTGATGGTGCGACTGGTTCTCGCGTTGGCCACTGCGCTGGTGGCTCCGATGGTGATGGCACCGACAGCTGCGTACGCCGGCGACGGCAGGCGCGATCTGCAGCGTCGGCTGGACGAGGTCGTGCCCGCGGGGGCGGTCGGCGTGCTGGCGGAGGTGCGTACGGAACGAGGCGTGTGGCGAGGGAGCAGCGGGGTCGCCGAGCTCGGCACGTCCCGTGAGGTCCCGGCCCGGGGAAGCTTCCGGGCGGGGAGCGTGATGAAGTCCTTCCTCGCCACCGTCGTGCTGCAGCTCGTGGGTGAACGGCGGCTCCGGCTCGAGGACACGATCGAGACGTGGCTGCCCGGTGTCGTCCCCGGAGGCGACCGGATCACGCTGCGTCAGCTGCTCGACCACACCAGCGGCCTGTACGACGTCGTCCGCACGCTGCCGCTCCCACCGGACCCGGCGTTCGTCGACAACCGGTGGCGCACCTGGACCACGACCGAGCTCGTCGAGCGTGGGCTCGCGCAACCGCCGACGCACGCGCCCGGGACGGCCTTCTCCTACACCAGCACCGGCTACCTCCTGCTCGCCCAGGTGGTCGAGAAGGTCACCCGGCAGACGTACGCCACCGAGATCGAGCGCCGCATCATCGAGCCGCTCCGCCTGCGGAGCACGGTGCTGCCGGGGGCGTCACCGTGGATCCGAGGCCCGCACCCGCACGGCTACGTGCCGGTCGAGACGAGGAACGAGGGCGGCACCGAGCTCGTCGACGTGACCGAGATGAACCCCTCCCTCTTCGGCGCTGCTGGTGAGGTCATCTCGACCGCCCGCGACCTGAACCGGTTCTTCGCAGCGCTGCTCGGTGGACGTCTTATCGACGGGCAGTTGCAGGAGGAGATGAAGACGCCGGGGGTTGCGGACGCGACGTACGGTCTCGGGCTCAGGTGGGAGGACACCACCTGCGGGGTCCGCGTCTATGGTCACGACGGCGACGCCGTGGCGTACCAGACATGGTCCTTCACCACCGCGGACGGCCGGCGTCAGGCGACGGTCGCGCTCAGCCGGAGCTTCGAGGGCGACCCCGAGGACGCCGTCGCCGAGTTCATCGACCGGGCGGTCTGCGGTTGACGCGGGTGCGTCGCGGCAAACGTTTCGCGCAGGTGCCCCCGTGCCTGAGAGAATGGTGGAATGGCGAAGGAGCAGGGGCGCAAGATGATCGCGCAGAACAAGAAGGCGCGACACGACTACCACATCGAGGACACCTACGAGGCCGGCATGGTCCTGCAGGGCACCGAGGTGAAGTCGCTGCGTGAGGGTCGCGCCTCCCTGGTCGACGGCTTCGTCGACATCGACCGTGGCGAGGCCTGGATCCACGGGATCCACATCCCCGAATACCTCAACGGCACCTGGACCAACCACTCCGCTCGCCGCAAGCGCAAGCTCCTCCTGCACCGCGCCGAGATCGACAAGATCGAGCGCAAGGTCTCCGAGAAGGGCCTCACCGTCGTCCCCCTCGCCCTCTACTTCCTCAACGGTCGCGCCAAGGTCGAGATCGGCGTCGCCAAGGGCAAGAAGTCGTGGGACAAGCGCAACACCATCGCCGAGCGTACGGCCAAGCGGGAGGCCGAGGTCGAGGTCGGTCGCAAGCTCAAGGGCATGACCGGATAACCGAGTGGGGAATGCCCGCCGGGGGCTGTAGTGTTCTCTTACTGCCTGCACCACGGGCATTGAAAACTCAAAAGGGGCTGATCGGTTTCGACTTGGGACGTTGCTCCCAGGGGAAGCGGGTCGAGGAGCCAGCGTCATCTCGTAAACGATCGCTGGAAACCAATAACTGCCAACGCTAAGCGCAGTTCCTTCGCTCTCGCCGCCTGACGCGGTGATCGAAGCGTCTGACCGAGTATCCGTCTTCGGCTCGGACCCAGGCGTCATCTAGAAGACTCCACCTCATGCACATGCCGACGGGGCATGAGGGACATCTAGTCGGCTGAGCCTGTCGGGGACGTGTCTGCGTCGAGCCCCGGGGATGAGAGAACGCCACCCACAGACTGCACCCGGAGAAGACCTGGCACGGCGCTCGAGGACCGGGGTTCGATTCCCCGCAGCTCCACGAACCTTTGGCCGACGTGTGCCCTCCAGATGGAGGGCCACGTCGGTTCGTCATTTATTGGCGACGCTTCGCGTCGCGGCGGGGGATATCCCCCGCACCCCCTTAGTTGTGCGTCGTTGATGCTGCGCGGAGGCGGGGGCTTCGCCACCCGCACCCCCTGATGGCGGGGCCGGTGTCTCCGGCTCGTTGCTGTCGGCGGAAGACTTCCGGCTGTTCACCTCCCTGGCGGGATGACTTCTGTTGCGTGCGCGATAGGGTTGTGAGGCGTACGTCACATGGAGGTAAGGATGTTCGAGGAAGGACAGCTCTACTCACCCGTCACCGTGGGCGAGGATGGGCAGGTCGAGGTGCATCTGGGGGACAACCACCCCGGGTTCGCAGACCAGGACTACCGGGCACGACGCAGCGAGATCGCTGGCGCGGCGCTCGGTTGGAAGCCGGGGCAGCCAGTGCCCCGGATCGACTACACCGAGACGGAGAACGAGATCTGGCGGACGGTGTGCCGAGAGATCGCACCGCTGCACGCGAAGTACGCCTGCCGCAACTTCATCGCGGCCGTCGAGTCGCTCAACCTGCCGCAGGACCGGGTGCCGCAGCTCGACGAGGTCAGCGCCGGACTGAAGCCGCTGACCGGGTTCGAGTACGTCCCGGCCGCGGGGATCGTCCCGCTGGAGGAGTTCTACGGGAGCCTGGCCGACGGGCAGTTCCACTCGACGCAGTATCTGCGTCACCACGCCGTGCCGCTCTACACCCCGGAGCCCGACATCATCCACGAGGTGATCGGCCACGGGAACCTCCTCGCCGACCCGCAGGTCGCCGAGGTCAAGCGCCTCGCCGGCGCCGCCGCGCGTCGCGTCGAGACCAGGGAGGCGCTCCAGGTCGTGGCCGACGTCTTCTGGTTCACGATCGAGTTCGGCGTGCTCCACGAGGACGGTGACATCAAGGCTTACGGGGCCGGGTTGCTCTCCTCCTACGGCGAGATCGAGGAGATGCACGAGGTGGAGGTGCGGCCGATCGACTTCGCTCAGATGGCGACGGTCGACTACGACATCACCCACTACCAGCCGGTGCTCTTCGCTGCGGAGTCGTTCAGCCACATGGTCGACGAGGTCGGCAACTTCTTCGCGACCTGCGACGACGACACCCCCGCGAGGCTCGGGGTAGCAGCCAAGGCCTGACCTGAGAGCCTGTTCGAGATCTCGGCGGCGAGATCTCGAACAGGCCCGGATACACGAATTGGACTGGCGGGGTGTCCTAGGTCATCCCACACTCGGTTCATGGGGATGGGTAGATTCGCCTGGGTCGGGGTTGTTCTGGCATGTGTTGTCACGCTCCTGTGGAGCGTGCCTGCGTCGGCGGCGGTCGACGGTGTCCTGCGGCTCTCCGGTCCCGGGACGGTGGTCGACGAGCGGAGCTCGACGATCACGATCACCCTGCGCACGCCTGGTGGCCGGCCGGTCCCTGGCAGCCGGGTCAAGCTCTACACCAAGACGGCGGGCGCCGATGGCTACGCTCTTCACACGGCGGTGACGACCGATGCCGAGGGGCGTGCCAGCGTCAGCGTACGTCCCCGCTACGACACCATCTGGCGGGCCAACTCGAGTGCCGTCGTCGGTGTGAACGCGGCGTGGAGTAACTACTACCGGCTCGACAACGCCCCGCCGGTGGCCCCGGTGCGGCTGCCCAGCGCCGCCCCGAAGCCGAGACGAAACCCACCGGCCCAGCCGCGTGCCACCGGGAGCGGTGCCAACGGCGTCGTCACCAGCATCTCCGACGGGGTGTGGCGCTCGATGGTCGGCGTCTCCTGGCACAGCGGCTGCCCGGTGGGGCGGGCTAGCCTGCGGCTGCTGCGCATCAACTACTGGGACTACTCCGGCTACCGCCGCCGCGGCGAGATCATCGCCCACCGAGACTCGGTGGGCCGCATGAAGAACGCCCTGACCGCGATGTACGCCGGCCGCTACCCGATCCGACGGATGTATCGAGTCGACCGGTTCGGCTACTCCAGGACGCTGCGTGGCGGCAACGACTACGCGTCCATGGACGCCGACAACACCTCGGCCTTCAACTGTCGCAACGTCGTCGGCCGGCCGGGTGTGCGCTCGCCGCATTCCTACGGTCGCTCCCTCGACGTCAACCCCTGGGAGAACCCTTACCGGTCGCGCGACGGCTACGTGCCCAACAGGTGGTGGCCCTCGCGCTCCCACCCGCGGGTGGCCTGGCGCAGCACCAGCCACGGCGTTGTCCGGGCGATGCGCAACAACGGAATGCGGTGGACGTACGGCTCGGGCGACCTGCACCACTTCGACGCTCCGGTCAGCGGCCGGGTCGCTGCCCGGGAGATCATGCCGTGCGGCCCGGCTGCCGTGTCGTGCCATTAGCGGCGGCAAACGGGGCTTAACCTCGGGGAATGAATCCCGACGGCTTCCGCAACCGCGCGCTGGAGGTGGCGCTCGCCGCCGCCGACGCCGACGCGGTCGGGGCCGCGCTGCGTACGGGGCAGGTTGTCGTTCCCCAGCTCGACGAGGCCCGGATCAGGGTCTTTCCCGGGGATCGCGGCAACCGGCCACCGTACGAGGCGATGCTCTTCTCCTCCCAGGAGGCGCTGGAGACCTTCCTCGCCGAGGACACCCGCCGGCGCGCGCAGCTGCGCAACGCCGACGGGCTGCGTGAGTTCCTCACCGCCAACATCGAGGAGATCGCGTACGTCACCTTCGACCCGGCCGGGCCGAACCGGTTCCGTTCGGGCATCAAGGACGTGCTCAAGACCCTCGGCCCCAAGCCGCACGTCGACCTGCGGCTGCCGAAGGCGCAGGAGTGGTATGTCGTGGACATGTCCGACGAGGACGTACGCGACTATCAGCTCGCCGACCTGACCGCCAAGGTCCTCCCGAAGGTGCAGCGGTCCAGGGTCGAGCAGCCGGACTGGGCACGGTGGATGGCTGCCGCCAAGGACGCGGCCGCCGAGCAGAACGCTGCCTTCCTGGCCTACTGGCTGCAGCGGGTCGGGCGGCGCCCGGCCGGGCTGGCGGTCGCGCTGAGCCGGCCGGCTCCCTTCGGCATGGTGCGGCACCCCCTGCAGGCCGAGACCACGACGGTGGGGGAGCGGTGGGTGGCCTCGCCCGACCGGCTCTACGAGTCGCGGCTGATCTACTCCTTCCCGCACCCCGACCTCGCCGACCTGGCCCTGCCGACCGTCGACCTCGTGATCGCGACGCTCTCGTGGGGAGATGAGCGGTGAGCTGCGTCTTCTGCGACGTGGTCAGCGGTGACCTGGCCGCCGAGGTGGTCTTCGAGGACGAGGGTTTCCTGGCCTTCCTCGACCATCGGCCGGTGCAGAAGGGGCACATCCTGATGGTTCCGCGACAGCACCTCGCGACCCTGCTCGATCTCCCTCCTGACCTGCACGAACGCTTCGTCGCGAACGCCCAGCGCCTGGCCGCCGCGGTCGTGGACGGGCTCGGTGCCCAGGGCAGCTTCGTGGCGGTCAACAACGTGGTCAGCCAGTCCGTCCCCCACCTCCACCTGCACGTCGTCCCCCGCACTCGCGGCGACGGCCTCAAGGGCTTCTTCTGGCCCCGCCACAAGTACGGCGACGGCGAGCAGAAGGAGTACGCCGACCGGCTCCGCGCCGTGCTGAGCTGATTCGGGGCCGAGTTCACCGAGGCGTACGGCTTCGGCCATCAGCCCGTCGGGGGGAGGTCGGCGGTGACCGATTCACTCGAGATCAGTTGTCGTCCACTGATCTCGGGAGTGCGCAATGTCGCTGTCGTCCGTCGCGTCCAAGACCTTCACCTCGACCCTGGCCGGCATCGCGCTGGCCGCAGGCACGATGATCGTTCCGGTGGCGGTGAACGCCGTCGAGGCCCACCGCGCCAACCACATCACCATCACCGCCCACCGCGGCGCGAGCGCGTACGCCCCGGAGAACACCCTCGCCGCCTTCGCGCTCGGCATCGAGCAGCGTGCCGCCTGGATCGAGTCGGACGTGCAGGCCACCAGGGACGGCGAGCTCGTGCTGATGCACGACACCACCTTGTCGCGCACCACCGACGTCGAGCAGCGCTTCCCCGGCCGCTCGCCGTGGAACGTCAAGGACTTCACGCTCGCCGAGATCAGGACGCTGGACGCGGGTTCGTGGTTCAGCGAGGAGTACCAGGGCGAGAAGGTGCCGACGCTGAAGGAGATGGTCCGGCTGGTGCGGCCGTCTCGGTCCGGGATCCTGATGGAGCTCAAGTCGCCCGAGCTCTACCCGGGCATCGAGAAGCAGGTCGCGGCCGAGTTCGACTCGTTCCCCGGCTACGTACGCTCCGCGGTCCGTGCCGGGAGGCTCGGGGTGCAGAGCTTCGACTTCGACTCGATGCGGACCTACAAGCGCGTCCAGCCCGAGATGCCGGTCGGCCTGCTCGGCACCCCGGCCTATGCCGACCTGGACAGCTACACCTGGGCTGACCAGATCAACCCGCACTTCGGCTCCTTCGACGCCGGCTACGTCGCCCGGGTGCACGCGCTCGGGATGCACATCCACTCCTGGACGGTCGACGACGCCGAGACCATGAGCGCGGTCCTGGACCGCGGTGTCGACGGCATCATCACCAACAAGCCGGACGTGCTCCGCGAAGTCATCGGCGGGCGGCGTACCTCTTCCCTAGACTTGGCCGATGCCGCCGCGCTCACTGCCTCGGGCTCCGCTTCGGCCTGAGGCGCTTCGGCAGATCGTCACGAGACGTTCACCCGCCCACCGGCCCAGGTACGTCCGGGGCCGGTGGGATCGGGGCATGACCACGTTGAACCCCACCACCCGTATGCGTCGCGTCGTGCTCGCCCTGGCCACCACGCTCGCCGCCGGGACCGTCCTGGTCTCGAGCCCCGCGACCGCCGGTGTCGACACCGGCGCCACCGCCGTCCACGCAGGCAAGCACCACCACACGTCGAAGCCGATCGTCTTCGGGCACCGCGGTGCCTCGGGCTACCGTCCCGAGCACACCCTGGCGGCGTACGACCTGGCCATCCAGCAGGGTGCCGACTTCATCGAGCCCGACGTGGTCTCGACCAAGGACGGCGTGCTCGTCGCCCGGCACGAGAACGAGATCTCCGGCACGACCGACGTCGCCGCGCACCCTGAGTTCGCGGGCCGGAAGACGACCAAGACCATCGACGGCAAGGCGCTGACCGGCTGGTTCACCGAGGACTTCACCCTCGCCGAGCTGAAGACGCTGCGCGCCAAGGAGCGGATCCCGGGTGACCGCCCGGCCAACACCGCCTACGACGGCCTCTTCCAGGTGCCGACCTTCGAGGAGGTCCTCGAGCTGGTCGAGAGGAAGGAGGCCGAGACCGGCCGCACGATCGGCGTCGCCCCGGAGACGAAGCACCCGACGTACTTCGACTCCATCGGTCTCTCGCTCGAGGAGCCGCTGGCCAAGAGCCTCAAGCGGCACGGCCTCGGCGGCAAGCGCGCCGCGGCGGTCATCCAGTCCTTCGAGGTCAGCAACCTCAAGGACCTCAACCGCATGGTCGACACCAAGCTGGTGCAGCTGGTCGACTTCGGCGGCGCTCCCTACGACCAGGTGGTTGCCGGGACCGGCGTGACCAACGACTACCTGGTCACCGACAAGGGCCTGCGCAGCATCAAGAAGTACGCCGACCAGGTGGCGCCCTACAAGTACTACTTCATCCCGCGCACCACCGACAACACACTCGGCGAGCCCACCGACCTCGCCCGCCGGGCCGAACGCGTCGGGCTGCCGACCGTCATCTGGACCATGCGCGCCGAGAACAAGAACCTCCCGGTCGAGTGCCGCAAGGGCACCGACCCGATCGCGATCGGCGACCTGGCCTGTGAGGTCGGCGCCTACCTCGACGCCGGTGTCGACGCGTTCTTCACCGACCACCCCGACCTGGGAGTCGCCGCGCGCGACGCCTGGCTGAAGAATCGGTAGAACCTACCAATCAGTAGACACCTCGCGACATGACGTACGGCCCTCGCTATTGTCGGCGGGGGCCGCACGTGTTCGTGGGCCCGGTCACAACCAAAGGAGTTTGAGTCATGGGTCGTTTCGACGGACGCGTCGCAGTCATCACCGGGGCAGCGCGCGGGATCGGTTTCGGAGTCGCCACGCGTTTCGCCGAGGAGGGCGCCTCGGTCGCGATCATCGACCTCGACGAGGCGGCCGCCGCTGAGGCCGCCGCCAAGCTTCCGCTGGCTGAGGGTGCCAAGTCGGTCGGCATCGGCGCCAACGTCGCCAAGGCTGAGGACACCGAGGCCGCGGTGGCCCGCGTCGTCGAGGAGCTCGGCGGCCTGCACATCCTGATGAACAACGCCGGTATCACCCGCGACAACCTGCTCTTCAAGATGACCGAGGACGACTGGGACCTGGTCATGAACGTCCACCTCAAGGGACACTTCCTGATGTCGAAGGCCGCGCAGAGCGTCTTCGTGAAGCAGAAGTACGGCAAGATCATCAACGTCTCCTCCACCTCGGCGACCGGCAACCGCGGTCAGGCCAACTACTCCGCGGCGAAGGCCGGCGTGCAGGGCTTCACCCGCACCCTCGCGCTCGAGCTGGGCCCGTTCGGCGTCAACGTGAACGCGATCGCGCCGGGGTTCATCGCCACCGAGATGACCGACCAGACCGCGGCCCGCCTCGGTCTCGACGTCGACGAGTTCCGCAGGCTCTCGGCCGACGCCAACCCGGTCAAGCGCGTCGGCGAGCCCGCCGACATCGCTGCCGCTGCCGCCTTCCTGGCCAGCGACGAGTCGTCCTACATCACCGGCCAGACCCTCTATGTCGACGGCGGCGCCACGGTCGCCTGAGTTCTTCGACGAAGCAACCCCGGGCGCGGCCTGGTTGGGCGCAACGATTACCGTCTGTCACTCGTCTTGGTAGTGAGCCGATGCAGATGGAGATTGATGATGCGTACGTCCCGCCCGGGGTTCTTCCTGCGAGCAGCGGCGACGCTGGCCGCCGCGGGGCTGGTCCTGACCGGCTGTGGCTCCGCGGAGGAGCCGACGGACGCGAAGCCGTCGCCGTCCGCGCCCGCTGAGCCCGACCACGAGCCGCTGACGGGCGTCGAGCTCCCCGAGGGGCAGACCGCTGCGCGCAAGCACCCCGCCTACATCGTCAAGATCGACAACACCTCGGCCAGCGACCCGCAGTACGGTCTCGCCAAGGCCGACATGGTCGTCCAGGAGCTGGTCGAGGGTGGCGTGACCCGGTTGGCCGTCGCGTACTACTCCTTCCTTCCGAAGGAGGCGGGGCCGGTCCGTTCGATGCGGGCGACCGACGCCGGGATCGCCGCACCGATCGACGCGACGATCATGACCAGCGGCGCGGCTCCCTACACCTTCGCGCAGCTGAAGAAGCACGACATCTCGTGGCTCGACATGTCCACCCCCTACGTCGTACGCGACACCAGCAAGCCGCACGACTATCTGCACAGCGTGGTCGGCAAGGTCGCCAAGGCCGGCAAGGCCGCCGCGAAGGACGGTAAGGCCAAGCGGCCGGCCGATTTCATGCCCTGGGGCGACGTGACGACCAAGCTGGCCGGTGGCAAGCCCGCCAAGGCCGTGGACGTGAAGTTCTCCCAGGCGCGCACGGACAACTGGGTCTTCAGGGGCGGCAAGTACCGCCTGCAGAACAACTACATGTCGAAGAGCGGCCAGTTCCTCGCCGACACCGTCGTGGTCGCGCAGACCAAGACCACCATCGCTCCCTACAAGGACCCGGGCGGCGCGATCGTGCCGGTCTCGCACTTCACCGGCCGCGGCAAGGCGTGGATCATGCGCGCCGGCCAGATCGTCGAGGCGACCTGGGTGAAGAAGGGCGAGAAGGGTGCGGTGACGTTCACCGACGCCAGTGGTGCCGCGATCGAGATCCCGCCGGGCAAGGTCTGGCTGGACCTGATCCCGGAGGGCAACGGCCAGGTCGAGCCCGGCGGCGTCACCGTCAAGTAGCCGGAAGGCTCAGCGCATGTCCTCGACCTTGACGCCCTGCTTGGCCAGGGTCTGCACCCCGGTCAGCAGGTAGGTCACGGCCAGCTCGATGCGCTCGGCTGCGTCCTCGGGGTCGCTGGCCTCGGTGACGGACTCGCCGGCCGCCGACATCGCCCCGAAGAAGAGCCGGGCGAAGGTCGCGACCATCTCGTCGTCGACGGTCCGGTCGCCGGCGCGCAGCACGGCGGCGACGATGTCCTCGACGACGGTGAACGTGGAGCGCTCCTCCTGCTCGCGGTAGCGCTGGTAGCCCAGGACAGCAGGCCCCTCCTGCACGACGATGCGGCGGTAGGTGGGCTGCTGGACGGCCTCCAGGAACGTACGCAGCCCGGCCCGGGCCTGCTCCCAGGGGTCCTTCGTCTCGCGCATGGCGGCGTCGATGCTCTGCGCGGTGGCGGCCTCGACCTTCTCGAAGACGACCTCGTAGAGCGCCTGCTTGCCGCTGAAGTGGTGGTAGAGCGCGCCCTTGGTGACCTCGGCTCCGGCCACGATGGCGTCCAGGGAGGTGCTCGCGTAGCCGTGCTCGGTGAAGAGCCTCTCGGCGACCTCGACGAGCGTCTTCTTGGTCGAGGCGGAGAACTGCTGCCTCCGTGACATCCCCGGCACCGACGGAAGCGGAGGAACCTTGGGGACGAGCTTGCTCACGGACGACTTTGCCACCCGTCCACTCTAACGGCCGTGTCCGGAATCACCGTCCCAGGTGTTGGCCATACCGTCGGTATGTCCCGTACCATAGGTACGTACTCACGGTATGTGGGTGCTCACCTTCCGCAAGGAGCCGAGAAAATGAGCTGGACCAGCCATCACAAGCGCGGAGAGATCCTCCGCGGCGTGGTCGCCGTCATCGACGAGCGTCGAGACGGCCTGCTGCCCATGGATCTCCCCGGCGTCACCGAGACCTTCACCGACGAGCTCGACCTGCTCGCCGCCCTGCAGCTGCGCTGGCACACCCGCCTGTCCGGCCGCATCGAGTCCGAGCTCGCCAACCAGCCGATGGACCTCGAGGACGCCGTCGTCCGGGCCTGGCATGGCGCTGCCGACGACCTGCCCGGCATCCGCGCGGTCCTCGACCGCTACCACGCCCTTCCCGTCGACGACGCGATGGCCACCGCGCTGGCCAAGTCGCAGGCCAAGGAGCACCTGACCCTTGCGGTCATGGCCGGCCGCGGTGCGTTCGCCGACGCCGAGTGCGTCCGTCTCGGCTCGATGATCGAGGCGCGTGCCCGTGCCGAGTACGTACCGGCCGTCGAGGTCGTCGAGCGTGGGCCCTTCGCCGGCCTCGTCGACATGCTCCGAGCGGTCCGCTCGGCAGCCTGACCAGGTCCCGGGTGCCGGTGCGCTCCCTCCCGCGGACTCCCTCCGCACCTCCCTAAGTGCCGGCCCCGGGTCCTTTTCCCGTCTCGATCCGATCGGCGGGCTTTGTTGGTTTCTTGTTGCGGCTGACGTGACCCAGGTGATGCGATCATGGCGTCATGACGGAGCAGAAGGACGTACGCGCCGGGCGGCTGCTGGTAGCCACCCCGGAGCTTCGCGATCCCAACTTCGTCGACACCGTCGTGCTCTTGATCGAGGTCAACGACGAGGGTGCGCTGGGCGTGGTGCTGAACCGGCCCTCGCCCGTGCCGGTCGCCGAGGTGCTGCACCCGTGGGCGACCTCGGTCGCCGATCCTGACGTCCTCTTCCAGGGCGGCCCGGTGAGCAAGGACTCCGCGATCGCGGTGGCGCTCCTGGTCGACTCCGACGACCCGCCGCTGGGGTTCCGGCCCGTCGTCGGGCGCCTCGGGCTGCTCGACCTCGACACGCCTGTCGAGCTGGTCGACGGCACCTTGGCGCGGCTGCGCATCTTCGCCGGATACGCGGGCTGGGGGGCTGCCCAGCTCCAGGGCGAGGTGGAGGAAGGGTCCTGGTATGTCGTCGACGGCGAGCCGTACGACTCCTTCCTCGACGACGTGAGCACGATGTGGGCCGCGGTGCTCCGTCGTCAGCCCGGTGAGCTGGCCTTCCACGCCACGCGACCGCCCGATCCGGAACTCAACTAGAGGACCAGTAGACTGGACGGCATGGGCATCCTGGGATTCGGCACGAAAGAAGCCGTCAAGGAACGGGAGGACATCCGCGAGCAGGATGTCCCCACCGAAGAGGGTGACCACGACCGCTACTCCCACTACGTGGAGAAGGACAAGCTGACCGAGGCGATGGTCATGGGCACGCCCGTGGTCGCGCTGTGCGGCAAGGTGTGGGTGCCGAGCCGAGACGGGTCCAAGTTCCCGGTCTGCCCCGACTGCAAGGAGATCTTCGAGGGGATGCCGCCAAGCGGTGGCGAGGGCGACGACGAGTGAGCCGCGCCGATCTGCCCGGCGCACTCACACCGGCGTGGCCGAACAAGGCCGCGTGGGGAACTGCGACCAAGCTGCGCGCTTGGCAGCAGGAGGCGCTGTCTCGATACCTGTCCGAACAGCCCCGTGACTACCTCGCCGTCGCGACGCCCGGCGCCGGGAAGACGACCTTCGCGCTGACCGTCGCCGCCGAGCTCCTCGGGCGGCGCCTGATCGACCGGGTCACCATCGTCGCGCCCACCGAGCACCTCAAGGTCCAGTGGGCCGAGGCGGCAGCGCGGGCGGGCATCCCGATCGACCCGACCTACTCGGCCGGGCAGGGAAAGACCTCGGCCGACTACGTCGGGATCGCGGTGACGTACGCGGGTGTCGCGGTCAACCCGCTCGCGATGCGGATCCGCACCGAGCGGTTCAAGACGCTGGTGATCCTCGACGAGGTCCACCACGCCGGCGACGCGCTCTCGTGGGGCGAGGGCGTCCGGGAGGCCTTCGAGCCGGCCGCGCGGCGGCTGGCGCTGACCGGCACGCCGTTCCGCTCCGACACCAACCCGATCCCGTTCGTTACCTACGCCCCGGGCGAGGACGGCATCCCGCGCTCGGCGGCCGACTACACCTACGGCTACGCCGAGGCGCTGCGCGACCATGTCGTCCGGCCGGTGCTGTTCATGGCCTACTCGGGACAGATGCAGTGGCGCACCCGGGCCGGCGACGAGATCGCCGCCCACCTCGGCGAGCCGCTGACCAAGGACCTGACCTCGCAGGCGCTGCGGACCGCGCTCGACCCGGCCGGATCGTGGATCCCGTCGGTGCTGGCAGCAGCCGACAAGCGCCTGACCGAGGTGCGGCGCCACGTCCCGGACGCGGGCGGCCTGGTCATCGCGACCGACCAGGACTCGGCGCGCTCCTACGCCAAGACGCTGCGCGAGATCACCGGACAGAGCGCGACCGTGGTGCTCTCCGACGAGAAGGCCGGCTCCAAGAAGATCGCCAAGTTCTCCGAGTCCGAGGACCGTTGGATGGTCGCGGTCCGGATGGTCTCCGAGGGCGTCGACGTGCCCCGGCTCGCGGTCGGGGTCTATGCGACCACCACCTCGACGCCGCTCTTCTTCGCGCAGGCGGTGGGGCGCTTCGTACGTGCTCGTACGCGGGGCGAGACCGCCTCCGTCTTCCTGCCCTCGGTCCCGAACCTGCTCGGCTTCGCCTCCGAGCTGGAGCTGCAGCGCGACCATGTGCTCGGCAAGAAGGTCACCAGCGAGGACGACATCTTCGCCGCTGAGGACGCGCTGATGGCCGCGGCCAACGCCGAGGAGGGGGCCTCAGAGGAGGAGCTCGGAGCCTGGGAGGCCATGGGTTCGGAGGCCCGCTTCGACCGGGTGCTCTTCGACGGCGGCGAGTTCGGCCACTCCGGTGAGGTGCACGTCGGCTCGGAGGAGGAGATGGACTTCCTCGGCATCCCCGGACTGCTCGACACTGACCAGATGAAGACCCTGCTCCAGCAGCGGCAGAGCGACCGGGCACGCAAGCAGAAGTCGGCCTCGGCCTCGGCGCCGGTCGCCGCCGACGAGCCCGTCGCCGCGGTCGCCGCTCACGAGCAGCTCGCCGTGCTCCGCCGTGAGCTCAACGGACTGGTCGCCGCCTGGCACCACCGCACCAAGGCGCCCCACGGCGTCACCCACAACCGGCTCCGCAAGGAGTGCGGCGGCCCGCCCGCCGCGGTCGCCAACGCCGACCAGCTCAAGGCCCGCATCGACACCCTGCGCGACTGGGCCGCGCGCGGCTCGGCCTGATTTCGCCGAGTCGGCTCGTCCTGACCGAAACTCCCGCCGAGTCGGCTCGTCCTGACCGAAACTCCCGCCGAGTCGGCT
>NZ_JBHVGB010000105.1:0-19998 GCF_042801335.1 Nocardioides sp. NPDC057577
GGGATTGCTCCGATCCCTCGCCTGGTTTCCCACCGGGGGGTGGGCCTGGGTGTCGCCGGGGGGTGGGCCGGGGTTGTTGCCGGGTTTTGTTCCTGGTGGGGCCCGAGCGGGCCGCACGAGGAGGAGAACGACATGAAGAAGATCCTGGTCGCCGCGGTCCCGTTGGTCGCTGCGCTCACCTTCGCCGTGCAACCGGCGTACGCAGGCATCCATCACGACCGGCCCTCGACGGGCACCACGACCACGATCGGCTCCGACTCAGCAGCGCCGGAGTGCGTCGTCCCGGACGTCTCCGCACCCAAGGGTGCCCGGGTCGTCGACGTCACGGCGGTCGCCGAGCCGGGCGGCACGCTGGAGTTCCCGCCGCTGTTCGGGCAGGCCGAGCCGCCCCCGCCGGTGACCGGGGTGCCGGCGTTCTGCCAGGTCCAGGTCACGCTGACGCACGGCCGTGCCGGTGACCGCGAGCTGATCGAGGTGTGGTTGCCGGCGACCGGATGGACCGGCCGCTTCCAGGCGCTCGGCGGCAGCGGCTACCTCGCCGGCGGCTTCGGCCCCGAGCAGGCGAACGCGATCAAGGCCGGCTACGCGGTCGGCACCACGGACGCCGGTGCGACCCCGACCACCGGGTACACCCCCGACTGGGCGCTGACCGCCGACGGCGAGGTGAACCGGACGGTGCTGGAGAACTTCGCCGAGCGCGGCCCGCACGAGCTGGCCGTCGTCGGCAAGGCGGTCACGCGCGCCCACTACGGCCGCGCGGCGTCGTACTCGTACTGGAATGGCTGCTCGACCGGCGGCCGCCAGGGCTACATGGAGGCGCAGCGTCATCCTGGCGACTTCGACGGGGTCCTCGCCAACGCACCGGCGATCTCCTGGGACCGCTTCGCCGTGGCCGATCTCTGGCCGATCGTGGTGCAGAACGAGCTGGACGACCACCTGACGAAGTGCGAGTTCGACGCCTTCACCGCCGCGGCCGTCGCCGCCTGCGACGGCCCGGAGGCCGACGGTGTCATCGAGGACCCGTTCGCCTGCGACTTCGACCCGAAGAGCATCGTCGGGCGGACCGTTCTCTGCGACGGCGAGCAGCTGACCCTCACGGCCACCGATGCCGAGGTCGTCGACCGGATCTGGGACGGCCCGCGCTCCTCGACCGGGAAGCGGCTCTGGTACGGCCTGGCCAAGGGGGCCGACCTCAGTGCGATCGGCACCTACCCCTTCCCGGTGTCGACCGGCTGGATCGCCAGCCTGTTGAAGCAGGACCCGGCCTATGACCTCACCACGATCACCCAGGCCGACTTCGAGGCCTACCTCGAGCAGTCGGTGGAGCAATACCACGATGTCATCGCCAGCGACGACGCCGACCTGTCCGGCTTCCGTCGTGCCGGTGGCAAGCTGCTGACCTGGCACGGCCTGGCCGACCAGCTCGTCCCTGTCGGCGGCTCGATCCGCTACCACGACGAGGTCGAGAAGCGCTTCGGTCGCCGGGCGACCAGCGACTTCTACCGGCTCTTCCTCGTGCCCGGCGCCGCCCACTGCGGTCCGGGTGCGGCCCCGGCACCCGCGGACCCGCTGGGGGCGCTGGTGAGCTGGGTCGAGAAGGGCAAGGCCCCGCGCAGCCTGTCCTGAGCTGACTCATGATCGCGGAGTGGCGGTGCGCACCTGGCGCATCGCCACTCCGCAGTCGCTCCCGGCAGCGCCGCTAGAAGGCGAGCTTCTCGCCGATCGCCCGGATCGCGTCCAGGTCACCCGGCTTCGGCACCCAGGGGAGCGTGAGCGAGTCCTTGGTCTTGTCGGTGTAGCGCGGGATCACGTGGAAGTGCAGGTGGAACACCGTCTGCCACGCGGCCGGCCCGCAGTTGTTGAGTACGTTGACCCCGTCCGCCTGCAGCACGTCGACCGCCCGCTTCGCGACCGCCTGGGCGGTCTTCGCGGTGGCGGCGTAGACCGCCGGGTCGGCCTCGAGGACGTCCTTGGTGTGCGTCTTCGGCACCACCACCGTGTGGCCCTCGGCCGCCGGGGCGATGTCCGCGAAGGCGTACGTCTCGTCGTCCTCGTAGACCTTCGTCGAGGGGATGTTGCCCGCGACGATGTTGCAGAACAGGCAATCGGGATCACTCATGCCCCGAGGCTATCGGGTCACAGCCCGGCCGCGACCTCGGTTCCCTGCCTGATCGCGCGCTTGGCGTCGAGCTCGGCGGCGACGTCTGCGCCACCGATCAGGTGCCAGTGCTCGCGCTCGGTCCACAGGTCTCGCACCGACTCCTGGCCCGCGCAGAGGATGACGTGATCGACGTCGAGCGTGCGGGGCTCGCCGTCGACGGCGTAGTGGAGGGTGACCGAGTCGTCGCCGGCCTCGATCTTGTCGTACGTCGCGCCCCGGACCTGCTTGACGCCGTCCTGCTTCAGGTGGGCGCGGTGGGCCCAGCCGGAGGTCTTGCCGAGGCCGATGCCGATCGGGGTGGCCTTCCGCTGCAGCAGGGTCACCTGGCGAGCCGGTGCCTCCAGGACCGGCCTGGTCAGGCCGCCGCGGAAGGTCGCCGGGTCACCGACGCCCCACCGGGCCTTCCACTCCTCGAGGGTCTCGGGCTGGTGGGTCAGCCATGCGGACACGTCGACGCCGATGCCGCCGGCACCGATCACCGCGACGCGACGTCCCGGGACGACCCGACCGGCGAGCACGTCGGCGTACGTCACGACCCGCTCGTCCTCGGAGCCGGCGATCTGCGGGAGCCGCGGCGTGACGCCGGTGGAGACGATGACGTGGTCGAAGGGCTCGAGGTCGGTGGTGGTGGCCTCGGTGTCGAGACGTACCTCGACGCCCAGCACCTCGAGACGGCGGGTGAAGTAGCGCAGCGTGTCCTTGAAGTCCTCCTTGCCGGGCACCGCCATCGCGAGCCGGAACTGGCCTCCGACCTGCGAGGACTTCTCGAACAGGGTCACCGCGAAGCCGCGCTCGGCGGCCGAGGTGGCGGCGGCGAGGCCGGCCGGTCCGGCGCCGACGACGGCCACCTTCTGCTTGAGCTTGGTCGGCCTGAGCACCAGGGTGGTCTCGCGTGCGGCGCGCGGGTTGACCAGGCAGGAGGCGGCCTTGTTGGCGAAGGCGTGGTCCAGGCAGGCCTGGTTGCAGGCGATGCAGGTGTTGATCTCGTCGGTGCGGCCCTCGGCGGTCTTCTTGGCGAACTCGGGGTCCGCCAGCAGCGGGCGGGCCATCGAGACCAGGTCGGCCTTGCCCTCGGCGATCGCACCGTCGGCGAGCTCGGGGGTGTTGATCCGGTTGGAGGCGCAGACCGGGATGTTCACCTCGGCCTTGAGGCGCGCGGTCATGTCCAGCCAAGCGCCGCGCGGGACCTGGGTGATGATGGTGGGCACCCGCGCCTCGTGCCAGCCGATGCCGGTGTTGAAGACCGAGACGCCGGCGTCCTGGAGCGCGTAGGCGAGCTCGATCGTCTCCTCCCAGGTCTGGCCGTCCTCGACCAGGTCGAGGATCGAGAGCCGGAAGATGATCGGGAAGTCGTCGCCGACCAGCTCGCGGCTCCGGCGGACGATCTCGACCGGGAACCGCATCCGGTTGGTCGAAGTGCCGCCCCAGCGGTCCTCACGCTGGTTGGTCCGTTCGGCGAGGAACTGGTTGATCAGGTAGCCCTCGGACCCCATGATCTCGACCGCGTCGTAGCCGGCCTTCTTCGCCAGCGAGACGCTCTTGGCGAAGTCGGTCACGGTCGCGTCGACGGCCTTGTCGGAGAGGGCCGCGGGCTTGAACGGGTTGATCGGCGCCTGGACTGCCGAGGCGCTGACCGAGAACGGCGTGTACGCGTAGCGACCCGCGTGCAGCACCTGCATCGCGATCGCGCCGCCCTCCTCGTGCACCGCGCCGGTGACCCGGCGGTGCTGGGCAGCGTGCAGCCGGGAGCTCATCTCGCTCGCGAACGGCTTGAGCCAGCCGCGCTTGTTGGGCGCGTAGCCGCCGGTGATGATCAGCCCGGTGCCTCCGCGTGCCCGCTCGGCGAAGTAGGCGGCCAGCTTCGGGATGTCCCACGCGTGGTCCTCGAGGCCGGTGTGCATCGACCCCATCACCACCCGGTTGCGCAGCGTGAGCGACCCGATGGTGATCGGTGAGAGCAGGGATTCGTACGCCATGGACGTATGCTACTCACGAGTAATAAGAAGCGGCTAGTGCCCGTACCATCTACGATTCCGGCATGTTGCATCAGCCTGGGCGCACACGCCTTACTGCCATTCTCGCTCCGCTGGCTCTCGCCGCCGCGCTGACCGCCTGCGGGAGCGAGGCAGAGGACAGTGCCGATGGCGGCGCGCCCGCCTCGTGCGAGGCCGCGGACCTGCCGCTGAAGCAGGACGGCAAGCTGACCATCGGCACCGACTCCCCGGCGTACGAGCCGTGGTTCTCCGAGGACGACCCGAGCAACGGCAAGGGCTTCGAGTCGGCGGTCGCCTATGCCGTCGCCGATCAGCTCGGGTTCGCGAAGGACGAGGTCGTCTGGGTCAAGCAGGCGTTCAACACCTCCTACACGCCGGGCGAGAAGAAGTTCGACTTCGACATCAACCAGATCTCGATCACGCCCGAGCGGGCGGGCGTCGTCGACTTCTCGCAGGGCTACTACACGGCCTCGCAGGCGGTCGTGACGATGGAGAAGGATGCGGCCAAGGCCGCCTCGCTCGAGGACCTGAAGGGCCTCAAGCTCGGCGCCCAGACCGCGACCACGTCGCTCACCGCGATCCGCGAGGACGTGCAGCCGAGCACGGACCCGCTGGTCTTCGACACCAGCGACCAGGCCAAGCAGGCGCTCCTCAACGGTCAGGTCGACGCGCTCGTCTTCGACCTGCCGACCGCGTTCTACGTCACCGCCGCGGAGATCGAGGGCAGCACGATCACCGGGCAGTTCGAGAGCAGCCAGAAGCCGGAGGAGTTCGGCCTGCTGACCGAGAAGGACAGCGGTCTGGTGCCGTGCCTCGACGAGGCGCTGACCGCGCTCGAGGAGGACGGCACCCTCGCCGCGCTCGAGAAGGAGTGGCTCTCCGACGTCGTCTCCGTGCCCGTCCTGCAATGAGCCAGTCTGACGTGACGGCTTGGGCGCCCAGTGAGCGAGAGCTCGAGAGACGGGCCGTACGCCGTCGGCTGAGGCTCCAGCAGGTCGTCATCGCCACGGTGGTGACCGTCGTGGTGGCGCTCGGCGTCGTGCTCCTGGTCATCTCCTCGCCGGGGTGGGATCGGTTCCGGGACTACTTCCTGAGCTGGTCGCACGCCCGCGACTCGTTCGCGGCGATCGCGGAGGGGTTCTGGATCAACATCCGGATCTTCCTGGTCGCCGAACCGTGCGTACTCGTCCTCGGTGCGCTCGTGGCCATCGCCCGCCAGACGACCTCCCCGTGGCTGGCGCCACTGCGGCTCCTGGCCACCGGCTACACAGACCTGTTCCGTGGGGTGCCGTCGATCATGGTCGTGGTCATCTGCGGCATCGGCATCCCGGCTCTGGGGCTGTCCGGGGTGACCAGCTCGCTGTTCTGGCTGACCACGTTCGCCCTCGTGCTCTGCTACGGGGCCTATGTCGCCGAGGTCTTCCGCGCCGGCATCCTGGCGATCCATCCCACCCAGGTCGCCTCGGCCGAGGCGCTGGCGCTGACCCGGGCCCAGACCATGCGCTTCGTGGTTCTCCCGCAGGCCGTACGCCGTGTCGTACCGCCGCTGATGAACGATCTCGTCTCGCTGCAGAAGGACACCGCGCTGATCTCGGCGGTGGGTGTCTTCGAGGCGCTCCGGGCCGCCCAGGACTACCAGGGCTACAACTTCAACGGCACGCCGTTGCTGGTGGCTGCCGCGTACTTCCTCCTCGTCGCGGTGCCGCTCACCCGGCTCACCGACTGGCTGATGCGGCGACAGATCGAGAAGGAGCAGGGCAGATGACGGCGCTGCTGGAGGCCAAGGCCCTGCGCAAGGCCTATCGCGGGAAGGTCGTCCTGGACGACCTGGATCTGTCCGTCGCCGAGCACGACGTGGTCTGCCTGATCGGTGCGTCGGGGTCGGGGAAGTCGACCCTGCTGCGCTGCCTGAACCTGCTCGAGACGATCGATGACGGGGTCATCAGGTTCGACGGCCGGGAGATCTCCGATCCGCTGGTGGACCCGCGCTCGGTCCGCCGCGAGATCGGGATGGTCTTCCAGGCGTACAACCTCTTCCCGCATCTCTCCGTGCTCGACAACTGCACGCTGGCGCAGGTGCGGGTGCACGGTGTTCGACCTGGTGACGCCGCGGATCGAGCCCGGGAGCTGCTGGCCCGGTTCGGGCTGGCCGACAAGGCCGACGCCCACCCCGACGCCCTCTCCGGAGGTCAGCAGCAGCGGGTCGCGCTGGTGCGGGCGATGTGCACACGGCCGCGGCTGCTGCTCCTCGACGAGATCACCGCAGCCCTCGACCCCGAGCTCGTCGGGGAGGTGTTGGAGATCGTCCGGGCCGAGGCTGCCGCCGGCACCACCCTGGTCCTCGCCACCCATGAGATGTCCTTCGCCCGCGAGGTCGCCACCAAGGTCTGCTTCCTGGACGGCGGACGCGTGCTGGAGCAGGGGCCGCCGGAGCAGCTCTTCGGCGATCCTGTCGAGGAGCGCACCCGCGCCTTCCTCGCCCGCGTACGCTCCTGACTCCTGAACCTGATGAGCGTCTTGTAAAAGTGATCGGATCCGGCCCCTGGGGCGGGCCGTCGGGCAGTTTCCACAGAGTTATCCACAGGGTCTTGATTGTGGTCGCGTCACCTGACGCGTGCTCCTAGCGTCCCTGCGCATGGGGATCACAACGCGAATCACCACACGCGGGCGCGACGCCGGCGCGGAACCGCAGCGCACCGCCACGTACGTTTCACGTCGAACCGCCTGGGGAGTGGTTCGAGCCGTTGAAGGAGACCTGGCTGCCGCTCGAGCACGGACCGACGGTGACGGTCTGGGGTGCGCCGGTCAACGGGCCGTTGCGCGAGGTCGACCGGCTCAGGGTCGATGCCGAGAAGCAGAAAGAACAGCTCGAGTACGAGATGTGGCTACGGTCCGCGCCCGCGCTCCGCGACGTCGCACAGGTCGGTCTGACCAGCGCCGACGCATTCCTCCGAGCCTGGAACGCCGCTGCCCCGCCCCATCCGGAGACCGGACAGGACGGGGCAGCGTAGGAGTCAGGCTCAGACGGCAGCCGGGGCCGGGAAGGTCGGGTACTCGACGCCCGAGATCGACTGCACGGTGCGGACGACCTGGCAGGAGTAGCCGAACTCGTTGTCGTACCAGACGTAGAGGATGGCGGAGTCTCCGTCGACGATGGTCGCGTTGCCGTCGACGATCGAGGCGGCGCGGGAGCCGATGAAGTCGGAGGAGACCGCGTCGCGGGCGGTGGTGAAGTCCACCTGGCGACGCAGCTCGCCGGTGAGCGAGGCCTCGCGCAGGTAGTCGACGACCTCTTCCTTGGAGGTCTCGCTCTTGAGCGAGAGCGACAGGATCGCGATCGAGACGTCCGGGGTGGGGATGCGGATCGAGTTGCCGGTGATCTTCGCCTTCAGGTCCGGGAGCGCCTTGGCGACGGCGGAGGCGGCACCGGTCTCGGTGAGCACCAGGTTGAGCGGTGCGGAGCGGCCGCGGCGGTCGGCCTTGTGGTAGTTGTCCAGCAGGTTCTGGTCGTTGGTGAACGAGTGCACCGTCTCGACGTGGCCGCGGACGATGCCGAAGCGGTCTTCCATCAGCTTCAGCGGCGGCACGATCGCGTTGGTCGTGCAGGACGCGCAAGAGATGACCTGCTCGTCGCCGGTGAGGGTCTGGTGGTTGACGCCGTGGACGATGTTGGGGACGTCGCCCTTGCCCGGCGCGGTCAGCAGGACCTTCTTGATGCCCGGACGCAGGTGCTGCGAGAGGCCCTCACGGTCACGCCACTTGCCGGTGTTGTCGATGAGGATGGCGTCCTTGATGCCGTACGCCGTGTAGTCGACCGTCGTCGGGTCGTTGGAGTAGATGAACTGGATCGGGTTGCCGTTGGCGATGATCACGCCGTTCTTCTCGTCCACCGTGATGGTGCCGGCGAACTGGCCGTGGATCGAGTCGCGGCGCAGCAGCGAGGCGCGCTTGATGAGGTCGTCCTCGCCGCCCTTGCGGACGACGACGGCCTTCAGTCGCAGACCGTGGCGCGAGCCGGCCTTCTCGACGAGGAGCCGGGCGACGAGCCGGCCGATCCGGCCGAAGCCGTAGAGCACGACGTCCTGGCCACCGTTGCGCTCGATCTTGTTCTCGCCAGTGGCACCGGAGAGCTTCTCGGCGACGAACTCGTCGACGGAGAGGCCACGGTCGTCTGCTGCGTACTGGATCGCGAGCTGGCCGAGGTCGATCTTCGAGGGGCCGAGGTCGAGCTTGGCGACGGCCTGGAGCAGCGGGAACGTGTCGATGACCGAGAGCTCCTCGCCCTCGATCTGGCGCGCGAAACGGTGCGCCTTGAGGATCGAGATGTCGGACTTGCTCACCAGCGACCGGCTGTGGACCAGGATGGTGACATCCTTCTCGCGGTAGAGCTTGCCGATGATCGGGATCATCGTCTCCGCGAGCTCCTCGCGGTGCTGCCAGTCGTTGAAGGTCTCGTCGGTGTCGCTCACAGCTCAACTTTCAGTTGCTCGGGAAGGCCCATTTCGGGGCGGATGGCGCACTCCGCCAGGGTCGATTATCGGCATCCCTATAGCCCCGGCCACCTTGATCGATCCAACCTCGGACTCGGTGTGACCGGGGTCTCTTCGGGCGCCGTCTGAGTCCTTGCCGGGGCGACGAGGTACGGGAGAGGTACGGGTACGCCGTGAGTGCCTCGCGGCCTACGGTCAACGCACAATGCGACACCCGAGACCGAAGGATTCAATGATGCGTATCAGCAAGCCCGGACTTCGAGCTTCGGTGGCTGCCGTGGGGCTCATCCTCGCGTCGCTGCCGCTCGGGTTGGCCGCCTCGCCTTCCCAGGCCGCCTCGACCGGCAGCTGCAACACGGCGTCGACCAGGAACCTCGGCCTGTCGGCGTACCCGCACGACTACGGGAAGATCCCTCTCAACAGCAGCAGCTGGGACTGCTGGATGGGCAAGGGGCATGGCACCACGGCCGGGCAGAAGCGCGCCGTCAAGGCCGTCCAGAACAACATTCTGACGTGTTACTCCGGCACGACGGCGGCCGCCAGGATCCGGAACAGCGGAGGTGCTGACGGTGTGTACGGCGACGGCATGGTGAGTGCCATCAAGGCGTTTCAGCGGTACCAGCTCGGCTTCACGGGCAGTGCCATCGATGGTGTCTACGGCGTCAAGACCCGCAAGGGGATGCGCTGGGCCCACCACGCCCCGGACGGCGTGATCCTCGTCTATCCGAACGGGTACCTCTGCACGAACCCCAACCGGTTCTGAGCGTCACTCCAGCGGTGACGGCGTCTCCGTCGGGGTCGGCTCCTCGGTCGGCTCGACAGTCTCGGTCTCGGTCGGCTCGGCCGTCGGTGTCGGGCTGGCAGACTCAGTCGCCGGGGCGCTGGGGGCTGTCGCGCTCGGGGTCGGCGACTCGGCAGGGGTCGCGTCGCCGCTAGGGCCGGTCTGGCCCTCTCCGGTTTCCTCGCCGGTCTCCTCGCTCACCCCGGGGTCCGTCCCCGTGTCGACCGAGCCGCCGACCGGCGTGGTCGGCGCCGTGCTGCGCTCGCCGGTGGTCGGCTCGGCAGACGGGGTCACCTCGCCGACCTTCGGTGTGTCGTCCTGGCCGGGCAGGAGGCCGGGATTGGCGGCGACGGCCACGCCGGCCGAGACCAGGACCACGGCCGCCGCGGCCAGGACCGCGACCTTCCAGCGTCGGCCGGAAGGCTGGGCGGGCTCAGCGAACGTGGGTGCCATCGTCGGCAGGTCGGCAGTGTCGGAGGAAGTCGTGCCGGGGCGCGGAGGGCGAGCGATCTCGCCCGTGGTGAAGGCCGGCGGCAGCGTGCCGATGCTGGTCGCCTCCTCCGAGGTGACCGGGGCCGGCAGCAGGGTCCAGTCGCCGTTGGTGGCGAGGATGTCCGCGGCGGAGGGGCGTCCGGTCGGGTCCTCGGCCAGGCAGGCGGCGACCAGCGGGCGCAGGTAGACCGGGCAGAGGCTCAGGTTGGGCGACTCGCCCTTGAGCAGATGTCCCATCGAGCCGATCTCGCCACTGAACGGCCAGCGGCCGGTGGCGGCGACGAAGGCGACCAGGCCCAGTGCCCAGATGTCGACGGCGCTGGAGAAGGTGCCGGTCTGGACCTGCTCGGGCGCCTGGTAGCCGTAGGTGCCGACCGCCTTGCCGGTCTGGGTCAGCGCGGTGCCGTCGACGGAGCGGGCGATGCCCATGTCGATCACGCACGGGTCGGTGGCGCCGTAGAGGATGTTGCCCGGCTTGATGTCGCGGTGGACCAGCCCGGCGGCGTGCACCGCGGCGAGGGCCTCGGCGACGCCGGCGACCAGCTGGCGTACGTCGATCTCGGGCAGGCGCTGGCCCGAGCTGACCAGCTTGTTGAGCGGCGGGTCGGCGACGTACTCGCTCGCCATCCACGGCTGCTCGGCATCGGGGTCGGCGTCGAGGACCCTCGCGGTGAACCGGCTCTCGACCCGCTTGGCGGCCTCGATCTCCCGCTCGAACCGGGCGCGGAACCCCGGGTCGGAGGTGAGCTCGGGAAGGATCGCCTTGACCGCCGCCTTCATGCCCGCGGTGTCCTCACCCAGATAGACCACGCCCATGCCGCCGTGGCCGATGCGGCCGATGAGTTCGTACGGACCCATCTCGCGCGGATCGTTCGCGGTCAGCGGGCTGGACTGTGCGGACTGGGGGGACGTGGGGATTTCCCGAGACAACTTCTCTGCTCCTGTGCACCGGCGAGTGTGCCTCGGAGCGTATCGGACTTGACACTGAGATCCGGGCACGCCGCGTGGGCGGTCGGAATTCTGGGAGCATGACGGTCATGACTGAGTCGACGGAACCATCCACAGTGACATTGGGCCAGGGCACCGGACCCCTCCGCGGGGTCAAGGTCGTCGAGCTGGCGGGGATCGGACCGGGGCCGCACGCGTGCACGCTTCTCGCGGACATGGGTGCGGACGTGATCCGGGTCGACCGGCCGGGCGGCAACGTGCTCGGCGGGGGTGCCGGTGACCTGCTCACCCGCGGCCGCCCGAGCATCGCGCTAGACCTGAAGAACCCGGATGCCGTCGAGACCGTCCTCCGTCTGGTCGAGACCGCCGACGTGCTCATCGAGGGGCTGCGCCCTGGCGTCACCGACCGTCTCGGCCTGGGCCCCGACGCCTGTCTGGAGCGCAACCCGCGTCTCGTCTACGGCCGGATGACCGGCTGGGGCCAGGAAGGTCCGCTGGCCCAGTCCGCCGGACACGACCTCACCTACATCGCCACCACCGGCGTGCTCAACGGGCTCGGTCAGGACCCCGCCCGCCCACACTTCCCGCTCAACCTGCTCGGCGACTTCGGCGGCGGATCCACCTACCTGGTCATGGGCATCCTCGCCGCGCTCGTCTCGGCGAAGACCACCGGTGAGGGCCAGGTCGTCGACGCCGCGATCGTGGACGGCACCGCCCACCTCGCCACGATGATCTCCGGCATGCTCGCCTCCGGCACCTGGCACGAGCAGCGGCAGAGCAACCTCCTCGACGGCGCGATGCCGTTCTATGCGCTCTACGACACCGCCGACGGCCGGCAGGTCGCGGTCGGTGCGCTGGAGGGCAAGTTCTTCGCCGAGATGGTCACCCGGCTCGGGCTCGACGGGGTCTGCCCGGGGCAGTACGAGATGGAGCGCTACGACGAGATGCGCTCGCTCTTCGAGAAGACCTTCGCGTCGAAGACGATGGCCGAGTGGGCCGAGCTCTTCGAGGGCACCGACGCCTGCGTCGCCCCCGTCCTCACCCCCTCCGAGGCGGCTACGCATCCGCATCTGCAGGCTCGACAGACGTACGTCACCCACCACGGCGTCACCCAGCCGGCCCCCGCTCCGCGGTTCAGCCGGACCACCTCCACCTTGGGTGCCGGACCGGCCGCCAGCGCCGGTCAGCACACCCGTGAGGCCCTCGCCGCCTGGGGCGTCGACGACGCGGACGCGCTGATCGAGAAGGGCGCCGCGTTCCAGGACTGAGTGCCAAAACGAGTTGTGAAGCTGAGAGTGACCTATAGGCCACGCTCAGCTTCACAACCTGGTCATTGCTTTGGCGGGTTGGCTCAGTCCTTGTGGACCAGAGCGGCGGCGCGGCGACGCAGGACCACGACGAGCGCGGTGCCGGCGGCGGCAGCACCGGCGAGCATGGCCAGCAGCGGCCACATCGCGGGAACCGGTGACTCGCTGTCACCGGCGAGACCGGCGTCGATGTTTGTCGGCACGTCGGAGTCGGCGACCGGAGCCGCGGAGGACTCATCGGCAGCAGGCTCGGTCTCGTCGGAGACCGGAGTGGCCTCGGTGGGCTCGTCCGTCGGCTCCTCGGAGGCGGCGGGCTCCGTGGGCTCCTCGGAGGGAGACGGCGAGGTCGACGGCTCCTCCTCGACCGCGCAGTTCTGGAACCAGAAGACCTTGGTCTTGGTGTCGTTGCCGATGCTGCCCGGGGTGTGGATGGTGACCTTCACGTGGAAGCCCTGCTTCGGGTGGGCGAGCCCGGTCGCAGACAGCGTGTAGGTCTCGCGACCGTCGAGGCCGTCGTCGGTGCCGGCACCGCTGGCGGCGTCACCGCCCACGGGGACCGAGCTCGGGCCGTCGACGGTGAGCTCACCGGTGTCGGTCGGCGCGTGCAGCTCGAAGCTGATCTCGGAGACGATGTCCTCGCCCTCGTCGAAGCCGTACCACTCGATGTCGAGGGTGCAGCCGACGTGCGGCTCGTTGTTGGGAACGTCGTCGATGTTGCCGTGCTTGATCACCTTGACGGTGCCGTTGTTGCCGGCCGGGTCACCGTGGTCGCCGGTGGCGAACGCCGGGGTGGCGGCGAGTCCGGCAAGGGCGACGCCCGCGACAACCGCGCCGGTGCGTACGAAACTCAACACTCGAAAACCTTTCGAAGACCGTTTGACCGCACGATGCGGTCCGATGCAGCCTCAGCCATCGAAAGCGAAGGGTGAACGACCCCAAAATATCGCCGTGGATGCGTGCCGCCCCCACGACTGCAGACCGCAGCGTAGTGACCTCGCGTGCGGTTGCGGAAGTTGGGCCGCAGTTGTTTTGCCATGCCGTTCCCCGGCGGTTGAGATCCGGAATGCTTGCAAAAGTTTGCGGGACAGGGTGTCGCAAACACGTACTCCCGGGTAACGTAGCCCGCATGCATGTCGACGTACTGATCATCGGGGCCGGCGTCTCCGGCATCGGAGCGGCCGCACAGCTCCGGGAGCGACTGCCCGGCAAGACGCTCGCGATCCTCGAGCAGCGTGAGGCCAGCGGTGGGACCTGGGACCTCTTCCGCTACCCGGGCATCCGGTCCGACTCCGACATGTTCACCTTCGCCTTCAAATGGCGGCCGTGGGAGAGCGCGCAGGCCCTCGCCGACGGTCACCAGATCCGTGACTACCTGCGCCGCACGGCGAAGGACTACGGCGTCGACAAGCTGATCCACTACGGCCACAAAGTCACCGGTGCCGCGTGGAGCACCGAGGACAAGCAGTGGACGGTCTCTGTCGAGACCGCTGACGGGCCGACCGAGATCACTGCCGGCTTCCTGTGGAACTGCACGGGCTACTACGACTACGCCAACGGCTATCAGCCGGAGTTCGCCGGTCTCGACGACTACGAGGGCACCTTCGTCCACCCGCAGCACTGGCCCGAGGACCTCGACTACGCGGGCAAGAAGGTCGTCATCATCGGCTCCGGCGCGACCGCCGTCACCCTCCTGCCCAACCTGGCGGGCGAGGGCAGCGACCGGGCCGAGAAGGTGACGATGCTGCAGCGCACCCCGACGTACATCCTCTCCCGGCCGGGCCAGGACGCGATCGCCTCGCTGCTCAAGACCGCGCCGTTCAGGCTGCTCGGCAAGCTGCCGTTCAAGCGCGTGCGCGAGAAGATCGGCCACGAGACGGTCCGCTGGGAGAACATCGCGCTCACCGTCGGCAGCTACCAGCTGGCCCGCCGCGCCCCCGGGGTCGTCAAGAAGGTCATCCGCGACCAGTGGATCAACGGGCTCACCGCCCGCGGCGGCCGTCCTGGCATGACCAAGGACGAGGCGATCGCGTACGTCGACCAGCATTTCAACCCGCCCTACGACCCGTGGGACCAGCGGATCTGTTTCGTCCCCGACGGCGACATGATGAAGTCGATCCGCGAGGGGTACGCCGCGGTGGTGACCGACCGGATCAAGACCTTCGTGCCGAAGGGCATCGAGCTCGAGTCGGGCGAGACCCTCGAGGCCGACATCGTCATCTCGGCCACCGGGCTCAACCTCCGGCTCTTCGGCGGGCTCGACTACGCCGTCGACGGCGATCCGGTCAGCCTTCCCGAGCAGATGGCCTACAAGGGCCTGATGATCACCGGGATGCCGAACTTCGCCTACACGATCGGCTACACCAACGCCTCCTGGACGCTCAAGGCCGACCTGGTCACCGACTACGTGATCCGACTCCTCGACTTCATGGGTGAGAACGGCTACGACGTCGCCGCGGTGACCCGCGACCCGAGCGTTGAGGAGCGGCCGTTCATGGACCTGGCCTCCGGCTACATCCAGCGTTCGCTGGACCTCATGCCGAAGGCCGGTGACCGGGCGCCGTGGGCCGCGAAGCAGAACTACCTCGTGGACATGAAGGCCCTCGGGTCGCCGGTCGCCGACGGTGTGATCCGGTTCGCCTGAGCCGTCTGTGATTACTGTGACAGGCGTTCCAGGCCCGGCGTGAAGTACGTGGGACTACGATGGTCCCACCATGGATGGCAGGGCAGTTCGCTGGAAGCGTCACAACGATGACCGACGAAAGCGCATCGTCGATGCCGCGATCGGCCTGATCGAGACCGACGGCGTCAACGTCAGCCTGCAGGCGATCGGCCAGGCCGCCGGGCTCTCCCGCTCGGTGGTCTACCGGCACTTCGCCGACCGGCGGGAGCTCGATCTCGCCATCCAGGCCGACATCCTCGACGGTCTGTGGGCCAAGCTCTTCCCGGCGATGGAGCTGACCGGGTCGATCCGGCAGATCATCTCCCGCACCGTCGGGGCGTACGTCAACTGGGCGCTCGAGCACCCGCTCCTGCACCAGGTGGCCGACGTCGACACCGCGCCGAACGGCACCGGGCCCCTGCAGCAGGGCCTCGACCGGATCGCGGAGCGGATCAAGGAGCTGATCCTGGCCGCGTTCGAGCTGACCGGTGTGGAGATCTCCGAGGTCGACAAGAAGGCCGTCGACCCGCTGATCTACGGCCTGATCGGGATGGTCTTCGGTGCCGTGCGCCGCTGGGTCCACCTCGGCGAGGGCATTCCTGACGCCGAGCATCTGACCTCGGTCGTCACCGAGGCGATCCTGGCCATGATCGACACCCGCACGACGGCGTACGGACTCTCGATCGACCACGATCAGCCGCTCGAGGAGCTCCTCGGCTGAACCCGCCGTCAGGCAGGCAGGGTCAGGTCCGCCGGCACCACGCGAGCCAGTGCGGCACGGCACGCGATGATCCCCGGCGAGTCGGCGATCGCGGTCCGGGTCGCGGTGAAGACCGTACGCCGCGGCGAGCTCGGCAGATCGATGAGCCGCACCGCGGTCCGGTGGCGCACGCGCATCAGGTCCGAGAGCAGGGCGACGGCGTTGCCGGACTCCACGAGCGCGACGTGGGCCTCGACGTCGTCGGTCTCGTAGCGGACCTCGGGCTCGAAACCTGCCCGACGGCACTGCTCCTCGATCCAGTGGCGGGACGCAGTGCCCGGCGGCTCCATCGCCCACGGGACACAACCGGCGTCGGCGAGGGAGGTGATGTTGTCCCAGATCGCTCCGGATCCGCGGGGTGGGAGGGCGAGCCGGAGCCGGTCGGTGGTGAGCGGCTGCCGGTCGAGACCGTCGAAGTGCGGTGCGCCGTGGTCGGGATAGTGCTCGGCGACCACCAGGTCGAGCTCGCGCAGGGCGAGGTCGTTGAGCGCCTGCTCGGGAGCGCGCTGGGACAGCATGACCCGCAGCCGGGGATGGCGCCGGGTCAGGTCGGCGAGAGCCTGCGGCATGTAGGCGAGGGCCACTGACTGGAAGACGGCAACCCGGACCGTGCCGGCGGTCTCGTCGCCGAGCGCGGTGACAGCGGCCTCGGCGGCCTCGAGCCGGGCCAGGATCTCGGTCGTGTGCTCGACGAGCACCTCCGCCGCGGCGGTGAGCTGGACCCGTCTTCCCGCCTTGGTGAGAAGGGGGACGCCGACCTCGCGCTCGAGCTGGCCGAGCTGCTGGGAGACCGACGAGGGGCTCTGGTGGAGGGCTTCGGCGACCTCCGCCAGCGTCCCGCGGGCGGCGAGCTCGGCGAGGAGGCGGAGGCGGCGGACGTCGAGCATCTAACCATTCACCTCTACTTACGAATCATCTCCAGGAAACATCGCTTTATCTTACGTGACTCCGGTCGCATACTCGGCACTATGACCACCAATGACGCGCTCATCGCCGAGGTCGACCACCTCGTTCGTGGCTGGTTGGCGAAGGCTTCGACCAAGCCCGCCGCCCCGGCTGCACAGCGCCTCGCCGACGTACTCAAGGACCCTGCCGGCCTCGACTTCACCGTCGGCTTCGTCGACCGGGTGATCCGGCCCGAGGACGTACGCGTGGCCGCGGCCAGCCTGCGTGAGCTGGCCGGCAACGTGCCTTCGTTCCTGCCCTGGCACCTGAAGCTGGGCGTGAAGCTCGGCGCGCTGATGTCGCTGGTCGCGCCCTGGTTCGTCATCCCGGTGGCGCGGCGTGCGCTGCGGCAGATGGTGGGGCACCTGCTGATCGACGCCTCCGACGCGCGGCTCGGACAGCAGATCTCGCGGATCCGCGAGCGCGGCGTGAACCTGAACATCAACCTCCTCGGCGAGGCCGTCCTGGGGCAGAAGGAGGCCGACCGGCGTCTGGCCGGGATCCGCAAGCTCTTGGCGCGCGACGACGTCGACTACGTCTCGGTGAAGGTCTCCTCGCCGGTCGCGCCGCACGCGGTCTGGGCCTACGACGATGCGGTCACCCACGTGGTCGATCGGCTCCTCCCGCTCTACACCTACGCGGCGAAGTCCTCGGCTGCCGGGACGAAGAAGTTCATCAACCTGGACATGGAGGAGTACCGCGACCTCGACATGACCATCGACGTCTTCACGCGGCTCCTCGACCGGCCCGAGCTGGCCGACCTGGAGGCGGGGATCGTCCTGCAGGCCTACCTGCCCGACGCCATGTCGGCGATGATCCGGCTCCAGGACTGGTCGGCTGCTCGTCGCGCGCGTGGGGGCGCGGCGATCAAGGTGCGGCTGGTCAAGGGTGCCAACCTGCCGATGGAGCACGTCGAGGCGTCGCTGCACGGCTGGCCGGTCGCGACCTGGTCGACCAAGCAGGACTCCGACACCAACTACAAGCGGGTGCTGTCCTGGGCGCTGACGCCCGAGCGGATGGGCAACGTGCGCGTCGGCGTCGCCGGCCACAACCTGTTCGACGTGGCGTACGCCTGGATCCTGGCTGGTCAGCGCGGGGTTCGTGACTCGGTCGAGTTCGAGATGCTGCTGGGGATGGCCGAAGGTCAGGCCGAGGCGGTCCGGGAGACCGTGGGTGGCCTGCTGCTCTATGTGCCGGTCGTGCACCCGAAGGACTTCGATGTCGCGATCGCCTATCTCGTGCGTCGCCTCGAGGAGGGCGCCAGCACCGAGAACTTCATGTCGGCCGTCTTCGACCTCAACTCCTCCGAGACCCTCTACAAGCGTGAGAAGGAGCGGTTCGTACGCTCCCTCGCGGCTGTCGACGACTCCGTTCCGTCGTCGAACCGGACCCAAGACCGACGCAAGCCGGTCGACGTCGCGCCGGTGGCCGGAGTGTTCGAGAACACCCCCGACACCGATCCGCACCTGCCGGGCAACCGGGAGTGGGGCAAGGCGATCATCGCCCGGGTGGGCTCCTCGACGTTGGGTGACCAGCTCGTCGCCGACCACACGCTGAGCTCGGTGGAGGCCGTCGAGTCGGTGCTCGAGGGTGCCGTCGGGGCCCAGGCCGACTGGGGCCGCAAGACCGGCGCCGAGCGGGCCGCCGTGCTCCGGGCCGCCGCGGTCGAGGTCGAGCGGCGCCGGGCCGAATGGCTCGAGGTTGCCGCCTCCGAGTGCGGCAAGACGCTCGACCAGGGTGACCCCGAGGTCTCCGAGGCGATCGACTTCCTCAACTACTACGCGGGTCTGGCCGAGGAGCTCGACACGGTCGACGGCGCGCGTGCGGTGCCGGTGCGGTTGACGCTCGTCACCCCGCCGTGGAACTTCCCGCTCGCCATCCCGACCGGTGGCGTCGCGGCCGCGCTCGCGGCCGGGTCGGCCGTGGTGATCAAGCCGGCCCCGCAGGCGAAGCGCTGCGGTTCGGTGCTGGTCGAGACGCTCTGGGCCGCGGGGGTGCCGAAGGAGGTGCTGCGGCTGGTGCACGTGCCGGAGAACGAGGTCGGTCGTGCGCTGATCGCCTCGCCGCTGGTCGGCCGCCTGGTGCTGACCGGTGCGTTCGACACGGCCGAGCTCTTCCGTTCGTTCCGCCCGGACCTGCCGCTGCTGGCCGAGACCTCCGGCAAGAACTCGCTGGTGGTCACCCCGGACGCTGACCTCGACCTGGCCGTCAA
Source organism: Nocardioides sp. NPDC057577 (assembly GCF_042801335.1). NCBI lineage: Bacteria > Bacillati > Actinomycetota > Actinomycetes > Propionibacteriales > Nocardioidaceae > Nocardioides > Nocardioides sp. NPDC057577. The sequence goes on from NZ_JBHVGB010000105.1 coordinate 18,750, forward strand.
GGACCTCGTCTACTCCGCCTTCGGTCACGCCGGACAGAAGTGCTCGGCGGCGTCGCTGGGGATCCTGGTCGGCTCCGTCGCGACCTCCCGGCGCTTCCGCGACCAGCTGATCGACGCGGTGACCTCGCTCGAGGTCGGCTACCCGACCGACCCGGCCGTGCAGATGGGGCCGGTCATCGAGCCCGCCTCCGGCAAGCTGCTCAACGCGCTGACGTCGCTCGCCCCGGGCGAGTCGTGGCTGGTCAAGCCGCGCCAGCTCGATGACACCGGGCGGCTCTGGTCCCCGGGTGTGAAGACCGGGGTGGCCCGCGGCTCGGAGTTCCACCTGACCGAGTACTTCGGTCCCGTCCTCGGCCTGATCTCGGCCGACTCGCTCGACGAGGCGATCGAGATCCAGAACCAGGTCGACTACGGCCTCACCGCGGGCATCCACAGCCTCGACCGGGCCGAGATCTCGCAGTGGCTCGACTCCGTCGAGGCCGGCAACGCCTACGTCAACCGCGGCATCACCGGCGCGATCGTGCGTCGCCAGCCGTTCGGTGGCTGGAAGAAGTCGGCGGTCGGCGCCGGGACGAAGGCCGGTGGGCCCAACTACCTGGTCGGCCTCAGCGACTGGGTCCCGGCTCCTGCCATCGAGCTCGCGACGCCGGCTCCTGCCGTACGGTCGCTCGTCGACTGGGCCGGTCGGCTCGGGGTCGACGGGTTGCCGATGCTCCAGCGCGGTGCCGGCTCGGACGCGGTCGCCTGGGAGCGCGAGTTCGGTTCCGCCCGCGACGTCTCGCGACTGACCGCCGAGGTCAACGTGCTGCGCTACTCGCCGGTGCCGGTCACCCTGCGCCACGAGGGCGGCCACCTCGCTCACCTGCTGCGCGTCCTCGCCGCCGGCGTCGCTGCCGGGGCTCCGGTCACGGTCTCGGTCGCCGCTGCGCTGGACGAGGAGACTGCCTCCCTGGTGCGGGCGACCGGTGCGACGTACGTCGTCCAGGACGCGGCCGCGTGGGGCGCCACGCTGACCGGGCCGGATGCGCCCGGCCGCGTACGCCTCCTGGGTGGGTCGCGCGAGACCTTCGCAGAGGCGAGCCAGGGCCGCGTCGACATCGCCCTCTACGCCCAGCCCGTCGTCGAGGCCGGCCGCATCGAGCTGCTCACCTTCCTGCGCGAGCAGGCCGTCTCGATCACCGCCCACCGCTTCGGCTCCCCGACCCCGCTGGTGGAGAACCTCTTCTGATTTCCGCACGCCGAGTCGGCT